>DAOVJP010000017.1 GCA_030673205.1 Thermoplasmata archaeon | reverse complement strand
GAAGTGGGGATCTCCGGAACGCTGACCGTGAGCGGAACCGTGCAGGACGATCACGGCATATCTAGCATAAAGCTGAAGATAGACGATGGGAATTGGAATACGGTGGAATGGAAAGAGGCCGTTATTGGGGAGGATATGGAGTGGTCCTACGACATCGATCTGGCAGCCCTCGACGCAGGGGAGCATACCATACGGGTAAAGGTGGTGGATATGGGAGGCCAGTATTCAGTGACCGATGTTGAGATAACCTTGACCGAAGCGAACGGAGATACGGATGGAGATGGAAAAGCGGCCGAAGACAAGGAAGGCGTATTACTATTCGGCATCCTTATCCCACCCGTAATGCTGGTAGGAGTGCTGCTCATGGCTATTGCGTTGATATCCCTGGCGCTTCTACTGGCAAGGAGAAGAAGGTATAAACGCCCCTCCGGCTATCAGCGTACTATATAGGTGGTATGTTGGGAAAGAAGAGATACGATGTAGAGGTCATTTCATACAGCCCCACTGCGGCCAAGGTTCCGAAGAAGAAGATCATAGCATTGGTCATAGCCATGGTCGTGGTAGCCATGGCCTTTTCGACAGCGGTCTATTTTCTCGTCCGAACCGATGAAGAACTCGTGACAGAGGAGAAGGATCTCGATGCGGTGATAGATCTTGGTTTTGGCGAGATGGGCGTTGCAGGTCCGGAGTTCAAGGTCTGGGAGGGAGAGAGCTTCACCCTCTCTGCCAACTGGAGCAACGGCTCCATAGAAGAGTACGTGTGGGATATGGACGGGAATGTGGAAACGGGCAGTGATGACAACCCGAGAAACGACAGGGACAGAACAGGCATCGATATCCATCACGCATACAATCATCCTGGCGTGTACACTATCCGCCTCTGGATATATGACCATGAGGGGGAGTTCGACAAGACCCAGGGAAAGGTGTTTGTGAGCGGGCGACAACAGAATCTCACCGGCAGCACATCCGGCCTTGGTGACGTTGATGACAGCAACACCTTCGATGTACCCTCTGGCACTGACGGAGGAAACACTATAGTGAAGACCATCTATGTGAACATGAGCTACGACAAGGGAGGCTCCACCCCGAACTCCCTCAACCTTACGATATACAACGGAGATCCAATTGTGAACGAGTCCACCGGCGTCAAGACCCCGGTGCTCACTGGCACGTATGTGTTCAGCGAAACGGCGACCGAGAATAAGGTAAATTGGGTCCTTTCCGAGCAATGGGTGGCCGCCGAGGCCCCAGGGGTATGGAGCATAGCCGTGTCCCAGGTCTCCCTATCCCCCCTCTCGACCATCGACTTTCGGATCGAGGTACAGGCCCTGGTTTGGTGATGAAAATGGATGTATATGTTCCCTTTAGAGAGAAAGATATCTGCCTGTCCTTGCCGAATGATCGTGTGATAGGGGTGTTGAAGCCTTCGTTCCTCTCGGAGCCATCCGAAAAAGCAGTACTAGCCCAGGCCCTATCCACCCCCCTTAGCCTCCCCCACCTATCCGCTTTCTTGGGTGAGACAAGGGATGTGTTGTTCATAGTCAATGATTCAACCCGCCCCACCCCCACCGCACGGGTGCTGGAGCACGTCCTTCCCTTGGTCCCTCCCGGCATTAAGAAGAGCTTTATTGTGGCCTGCGGCACCCACCGCGCACCTACGGAGGAGGAATACGAGGCGCTGCTGGGAAAGGTCGTGGTGGAAGACCGGACAAACACGATATTATATCATGATGCCAGGGACGAGGAGAATTTGACGCTGATGGGGTGGACGAAGGACGGGAAAGAGGTGGTGATCAACAAACATGTCGCGGACGCGAAGAGGGTGGTGGTCATAAGCAGCGTGGAACCCCACTATTTCGCCGGCTTCACAGGCGGGAGGAAGTCCTTCCTTCCAGGGGTTGCGAAGTATGATATCATAGAGAGGAACCATGCCCTCGCATTGGATCCAAAAGCTTGCACCCTAGCCCTGGAAGGGAACCCCGTGCATGAAGAAATGGACGCCTTTGCGCGGGTTGCCGCAGGGAAGAAGACATATGGTATGATGACCGTTGTCGATACTCACGGAATGATAGCGGGTGCCGCATGCGGAGACCTCTTCATGTCTTTCGAAGATTGTGTGAAAAAGGCATTGGATGTCTACACCATCCCGTTGAAGGAGAAAGCCGAGGTGGTGGTCACCGCCGCCCCCCCTCCCATGGACATCAACCTATACCAATCCCAGAAGGCGCTGGAGAACGGAAAACTGGCCCTCAAAAAGGGCGGCATCGTTATATTGGTCGCATCTTGCCCGGAGGGAATAGGCCCAGAAGAATTTTACGATCTTCTCAAGAGCGCTTCGACCCCGGCCAAAGTGCTTGAGAAAATAGCGGAAGGATATAAACTGGGTTATCACAAGGCCGCCAAGATAGCGGAGACCCAGACCCGGGCCGAGATATGGGCCATGACGGACATGGAACCGATGCTGCTGGAGGCTATCTCCATAAGGCCCGTAACGGACATACAAAATGCGGTGGATGAGGCTCTGGAACGCACCGGGGGCAGAGTGGTCGTATTGCCAGATGGGAGCATGACCGTGCCGCTGGTGGACGGGAACGGACATAGTTGAGCTCCAGCATCCATCAACTAGAATATGCTCCAGAACATGATGCCAATGCCGAGGGCTAGACAGTACGGGGCGAAGAGATACATCTCTCCTTTTTTGACAAGTCTCATCAGGAACCGTATGCTGGCCGCCCCGACGAGGAAAGAGACAACGATCCCCACGGCCAGTTGGGGAAGGAGAGCACTTCCCGCAGGAGAGGAGAACGCCTCGAACACCACGGCCCCCACGATAAGCGGGATGGACAAGAGGAAGCTGAAACGGGCCGCCTCCTCCCTAGATAGGCCGGCGTGAAGCCCTGCACCTATGGTGATGCCAGAGCGGGATATGCCGGGGAATATTGTTATGATCTGTGCCAATCCCACCACCATCCCCCTCTTGGAGTTCAATCCCCCCTTGTACCTAAGACCCCTTGTCGAAAGGAGGAATATGCCGGTGAAAATGAAGGCCGCAGAGAAGGCGAGAGGCGAGAGAAAGGCCTCCTCCGCCCACCCCTTCAATAGGTATCCGGCCACGGCGGCTGGTATAGTGGCCGCGAGAAGATACATGGCCATACGGGCATAGATGTCCGGTACCGGAGGAGAGCGGCCGCATAGGATATTAGAAAGCAGCCTGGGCACGGCACGCAGCACCTTGGTCACGTCCTCCCACAGCATCCATATCACCGCCCCCAGCGTTCCCAGATGAACGGCCAGGTTGAAAATAAGAGGAACGTTCACGCCCATGGTCATCTCAGCCAGCGCAAGGTGGCCGCTGCTGCTTACGGGAAGCCATTCGGTGAGACCCTGGATGACGGCAAGCAGAAAGGCCTGTGAGATGGTTAAACTCATGTTTTGAGATAAGCCCCGGAGTATAAAAGTGGTTCTACCCTCTTCCTAAGGGGCTTCAAGGTCGAACACATAGTGGATCTGGCCCGGGGCGTATGTCCTGACCTCCCGGGTGTTCCGTACGGAAACCCCATGGGCCTTCAACTCCTCTTCCACTGCCCCCAACATGCAGGTCTCCACTATCTCGTGATAATGTATGATGCCCCCCTCTTCCAGAGCCTGCAACGCAGAGGGGAGGAATTGCCTAGCCCCGTGTGGGAGGTTCATTATGATCCTGTCCGCCTCTATACCTGGGGCTATCTTCTCCGCATCCCCCACCAAGGGGCGTATGCCCGCGAGCCCATTCTTCTCTATGCTCTCCTCCAACAATCGTATGGCATGGGGGTTTATGTCCACTGCCACGATCTCCTTTGGCTTCCTATGCTTGGCTATGACGAGCGGAAAGGGGCCGATGCCGGCGAACATATCCAGAACCACCTCTCCCTCCTCCACCAGGGACGCGACCCGCCAATGTTCGGAGGCAAGCCGCGGGCTGAAATAGGCCTTTGAAAGGTCCACCTCCATGTCCACCCCATATTCGCGGTGTACGGTATGGGTGGTATCCTCCCCTGCGATGAGTTCCAACCGTCGTATCCTCCACTCCCCCTCCACCCCATGGTCTAGGAGAACGGTCTTGGCCGAGGGAATGAAATCCATCAGGGCCTGGCCCACCTCTCTTTTGAAGGGAAGGTCCGCAGGGAGACGTATGATCGCTATCTCCCCAACCACATCATATGATGAAGGCAATTGTCCCATTACCTCTGGAGGCAGAGACAACAGTTCCTTGTACGAGGATGGGCGGCCAGGGATCAGCTTGCATCGGTGCTCTTCCAATGGATAAGAAGGCTCATCAGGCGTGGATGCCACGGGTATGTAAGCGCAACTTCCTTCCGGACCCATCTCTATCCTGTGACCCCGGTCCAAGGCTCCGGTCTGGGAAAGCTTTTTACGCTCCTCTTCGACTCTATCCCTCGGCACAACCAGGCAAAGGATCGATTCATCGACCATGGGAGGACAAGAACGTGGGAAGATTAATATTCATCGGCCTAGGATTGGCGGAGGGAGACATAACCCTCAGAGGGTTGGAGGCGGCCGGAAATGCAGAGGTCCTGTTGTGCGAGGAATACACTTCTACGGTCCTTGGAGATGGCCTCGGATGGCTGGAAAGGAAACTGGACAAACCCATACGTTCCCTCTCCAGAAAGGAGGTGGAAGAAGAGGATGTCATCCTTTCCATAGCTAAGGAACGATCCGTGGCCTTCTTGGTGGCGGGGGACGCCATGATGGCGACCACACACTCCGAGATACTCACCCGAGCCAGGGAGGAAGGGATAGAGGTAGGGGTGTGCTACGGGGTCTCCATATATACGGCGGTAGCGTCGGCACTAGGCCTCATGCACTACAAGTTCGGCAGGACTGCCACATTGCCATATCCCGAGGGCGATTACCTCCCTACCAGCCCCTACGATGTGATAAAGGAGAACCACGACCGGGGACTGCACACCCTCGTCCTCCTGGATATACGGGCGGAGGAAAAAAGATATATGAGTGTAGCAGAGGCCATAGGGGTATTGGAAGAGATGGAGAAGAAGAAGAACGGGGGGTTGGTATCAAAGGACCTATTACTATGCGCGGGGGCGAGAATAGGCTCTGGAGAGGAGAAGGTCGCCGCCGGAAGACTAGAGGATATGAAGGGCGTGGACATGGGACCTCCACTACACTGCCTTGTGGTGCCTGGAAAACTACATTTCACCGAGGAAGATGCGCTCCGCCAGATACGGGGAGGACCGAAAGCATAGGGATCATACTATGGGTATGAGCTTGACATGGGGCGAGCCTTTTTCTCTGTCATTGACGAGGGCGTAGACCACAGTGGATGGTTTTATTCCGAATATGACGGGACACCTGTTTATGCTCATTATCTTCAGGTAGACATCTGCCATGTTCACGACCTCCTGGGCCAGTTTGAGCCCGGGCTTGATCACGCCTATGCCAAGGTTCTGGCTCACCTTGAGCTTCGCCACGCCTGTGAGAAGTTCACTTATCTGCATCTTGTTCCCCATCAGATATTCCAGCGTGTCGAACCCGGTGTAGTCTATGATGGGCTTCCCGTCCAGGGCCTGCATGGCATCCCTATAGTTCTTCTGGGCTTCCTTCGGATCGCCCAGGGCCACTATGTATGGGTTGTCGCTCCTCAAAATGAAATGGTCCAGTATCCTCACGTTGCCATCGAAGACAGCAGGCTCGACGTATTGGACCATGTCCTGTCGGATGGAAGATGGATGGTCACCTCCGGGCAGCACGGCCGTGAGTCCCCTGCCCTGGCTCAAAAAGTTGAGGAAAAGAGGTCTTAGAATAGACTGGTACTCCTCGCTGGAAACACTGTTGTCTATCTCTACTATGTTATAGCTGCCCCGTCTGAATCCTCCTTCCAAGAGGTGATCTAGGTTCTCTATGCCCGTGCTATAGAATCCATTCAGATCCTTCTTCGGTTCCCACTTGGTTCCTTTTGTTGGAGAATACTCAAAGGGTTCGAATGGTTTGAACAGACCTCCATGCAGGGTCATCAGATAGGCGGGCTGCCTTATCTCGGTGGCCCTCAGTTTGAGGAGCCGTATCTCCCTGACCCTCCTGTTCTCCATCTGCCACCTGTGAAGTTGGGCCACGCCGTCCACGAGGTATTCGATATCGGGCGCCTCCGCTTTTTCCAACACGAAGATGACGTTGGTGTTGCTGTTCTCGACCAGATCCTTCTGGAGAGTTATGATGAGGTCATCTATCCCTATGCCGTATTTGTTGACAAAACCCTCGACGCTGTCCACTACGACCGTGGCCTTCTCTGGCAAGATGGCATTCACCCTGTCATATATGCGCTCGAGCTCCGGCATTCTGTTCTCTTCCAAGAGTACAGAGAACAATCGTCTGTCCACCTGGGTGGGCGGGCCACTCTCATCCTTTCGTATGGATTTCAAGAAGTCCCTAGCTACTTCTACCCGCCCGTCTTTTGGCTTTTCCTCTTCCTTATCGCCGGGGGCCAGTGCCTGTAGCAATACACGTCCGGAATCTATGATCCTGGCCCTCATTTCTTTCTCTTTCAACCATGGAAAATGCTGGAACAACGCCTCGTCCGAAACGCGTGTTGTCAGATAGAGGCTCTTTTCCGAGTCGATAAGCTCCTCCATGAACTGCAATGCGAACGTGGTCTTTCCGGTACCTGCTCCGCCCTTTACCAAAAGGCTCCTTCCTCCTTTCTGGCCGAAGAACTCGGTTATCTCTGGGGGTATAGAAGAACTAGACTTTTCCATTGGACAACACCTCCTTTATCTCATCCTTGGTCTTTTCAACCACTCCCATCATATCCTCCAGGTTTTTATCACCCATGAGGACCAGCAAGGATTTGGCGCTGATAGGCGTACAGACAAAGTTCGTTCCCTGGGCAGATAGGATGACCATGGAGGGCTTTTGCTTCCCTACACCGGAGAATACGACCTCTCCCGCCCCCATTATGGTGGCGCTCAGCGTGCTGAATGTATCCGCCTGGCTGGAGGCCGGTAGGTTGCATACTATTGGTATTCCATTCCTCGACACAATGCCGGAAATAGATATACCATCGTTACTGCTAAGTCGATCCAGTATCTCTTTTAACGCATCCACTGATGGCATGGGCTCACTCTCCCGAAGGGAAAGGGAGAAA
The DNA here is from genome assembly GCA_030673205.1 of Thermoplasmata archaeon. Lineage (GTDB taxonomy): Archaea > Thermoplasmatota > Thermoplasmata > JAGHBH01 > JAGHBH01 > DAOVJP01. The sequence continues at coordinate 4,555 of DAOVJP010000017.1, read as the reverse complement.
GGAGTTCCCCATCATAAATCTTTTGCCCAACATCTATGCCTACAGAGAATGGAAATTATTTCGCGAGTAACGCGGCCTCCACATGCCCACCCTTCCTGTCCACACGCTCCACCCTTCCTGTCCACATGCCCACTCTTCCTGTCCACACACCCATATCACTCGCTCATGGGCATCGGTCATGTCCACCGCCCATGCGCATGAAGATGAACCAGCCCAGCGCGGCCACGGCCATGGTCGATGCGATATACATTACCCCTGAATATCCCAATATCCCAGCTAGTGGGCCTCCTATGATGGGGCCGATCAAACCGCTCATTCCGATGGTGGAGGCCACGACACCTGAGGAAGTGGCCTTCTCCGCGTTCCTCTCCATCACCAGTTTAAGGCACCCGACGTAGAGCATGGCCCATCCTGTCCCCAGAAGGATGTTGGAAGGTATGAGGTGCCACCACGTCGTAGCGGTGGTGAACCACAGGAAAACGATACAGGAGACCAAGAGCCCCGTGGAAACCAGTTTCCTGGGATCGAACCGGTCCAAGAAAGGCATGAGAAAGAACTGTGTGAGCATGTTCGCCGCATACACCATGCCTATCCACGCTTTCGCCGCCCCCAGGTCGCTCATGAATATGGGGAAGGTCACCCATATCATGGATGCACCAGTGTGCCGTATGAGCAACGCCCCGTACACATCCTTGTTCTCTTTTATCAGCTTCCACGGGAATATGGGTATGCGCATCCCCTTCTCACCCAGCGGTTCCAGGCGTAGGGAGAGCGCAAAGGCCACTACAAAGAGGAGAGTGGAGAAGAGAAAGACCATGGAATACAGGGAGATAATGCCCGCCGCAAACATCCCCACCGCCCATCCCAGGGAACCGCGTGATGTGAACACGCCCACCTTGCCCGTTCCCTCATAAACGAAGGCCAGCAGCGCGTTGGGGAACATGCCTGCCGCCAATCCACCCATTATTCTCGCGACGGCAAACAACGGGAGGCTATCTGTGGAGACCACCATGGCCTGTAACAGGAATGCCAGTATCGAACAGGCTAGGCCAGTACGCACTATCCATCGTCTGGGGTATATGTCTGCCCCCCTCCCCGATGCCATATTCGACACGAGAAAGGCGAGGTTGTATCCCGCCACGACCAATCCAACGGACAAACCCGTTCCGCCCCAATCCCTCACGACCAACGGTATGAAGAGGATGGATGCGGATAGAGAGGCCTGGGACAGGAACTGTATGTAGAATGGGAGAGGCGGAGCCCGGGTGCCCATGGGGTTATCCTACCAGCCCAGTCTTTCTATCTCGCGATCCTTCTTGGTGGCCTTCTTGTATTGCTTATAATGCTCTTTGCAAAGGTGAACATGCCTGCCGCCTTGGCTGAGGGTGCTGGTGAGAACGTCAGCCGCCTTCTTCCTCGATAAAGACTTGTGTGAAGGTTCCTTGCAGCCCTCCACCGAACAGTTGTCCTTTTCCTCTTTCTTGGCATGTCGGGTCATAAAAGTCACCTCTGCGATGATGGGGCACAGGGTAGATAAACCTAATCCTAACACCCTGAATGCATAAAGGTTCCCCGAGGAGATTATGGTGGGGGCACTGGGATTTTCAAATCCCTGCTACCGCAAGGAATATTTGAACCCAGATCAGCGGGTATCTTCTAGGCCGGGGAGCGACCCCGGACCGCGGGTCGACGTGTCATCGCTCCAGTTAGTCATCACGAAGCGATCAGCATACCCGTTTCATATCATCCATGTCCGACCGTCTGAAGACGTCGGTGTGTCGGGTAACTGGAGCCCGCCAGTCTACCTGGTTAGCCTATACCCCCATCTGACAACAAAAGGGCAGTTAGATCAGGACTTGCGCATCTTCTGGGCTTTCTTTCGCCTTCGCATACGCTTCTTGCGCCATTTCCAACGCATATTCCCACGTTTCTTCCATGCCCTTGAGCCGCGCTTCATTATATCTCCTCTGGGGGAAAAGGGAGAAAACGCAACCCCTTATAAAACCTTTCTCTGGGGGCGGAGGCATGGTCATCATACTGGCCGCTGCTAGCCAGGCCTCATAGGCTAGAATGATCCCTGACCAGCTGTATGAACTGCATTATCGTCCCATCGTCCATCTTCTTGGTGCCCATGTCTATCTCCATCTTCCTTTTCCTCCACGTCCCTTCTATGTGGAGGCCTTTCTCCCCCTCTCCGACGGCCGTGATATTCTCCCACGGGATAGAGCTCTTCGCGAAGGAGAATATCCTATCCACCACTATCAAGCGCTTGTTCGTCACGACGAACTTGCTCCAGCTCCCGTTCAGGCTAGGACCCCATTTGAACCATGCGAAGGCCTTGAACTCCAATTCGACATATTCGTCCTCCTCCAGTTTCAAGCCCATGGGTTGGGATGACATGGAAGGCATAAGAAACTTGTCTTGCTGTCCATTCCTCACAGTTCCACGAACTTGTCCAACAGTTCGTTGATCGCCGCTTTCTTCATATCTTCCGGAACCACCAAGAGGAGGCGGGATTTGTGGGTGACCACCGATCTCTTCATCTTCTTTAGGAAAGAGAGGGCGCCGTCGGGATCCTCACGAATGAACTGTTCCATTCCGCCCAGCAGTATAACACTGTTATGAGAATTCTCCTCGAACCTCCTTGCCAGATAGAGAACGTAATCCCTATCATATTCCGATGAGAAGGAGAATTGGGAGGCCTTCCCCCCATGCACCATCCTTACGATGGGCGTGTTCGGGAGGAAATGGGCCTTTCTCACATGATCTATGTCTCCCGGGATAAAAGCCAGGCCGTGGATGTCGTGTTTGACAAGATCCGTGAATATCTCTATGGCATAAGCGGGTTCTTCCTCATAGACCACAAAGCTCTGGCCCATGGACAGGTCGAACACGCCCTTTTCCTCGCTTCGAGTTTCTCTTGCAGGGCCCATGAGGAAGAGCTTGTATTGTGTTATTCCGATACCATACAACACAGCGGTCACCAGGAACAATATGGGTGTGAACTCGAACTCCAACGGATATACGCCCAGACCCAGGCTGACATCCAGGCTTGCGGAGAGGGGCACCATGATGGCTACGAAGAATAGGAACGCCTGTTTTCTCTGAAGTTTATATCCTGGGCGGAATACCCGGAAGAAACTGATGAGCAAGGCAGCGGCGAGGAAAGTGTAGCTGAACATCCTGTTGTAATGATAGAGGAGGCCCTGGCCGGTCTGATACGTCCCGTTCACCAACTCCGGATGTGGATAGAGTATGTTGGATTGTGTCAAGAATGAGAATACCAGGGCAAATACCACCGTGACAGGTAGGGCTAGGAGAAGGGCTTGGAGGGCTTGCAGCTTTTCTATCTTGAATTCTACGAAGGACAATATGACGAGATATAGGGTGGCGGGGCCGACGAATGTGAGACCGAAATAGCGCATTCTCTCCCAGAACGGGATGGGATCATTGAAGCCCAGTTGGCAGGTCCCAGTGGCTGTCCACATACACTGCAGCTGAAAAGAATAGGATATCTGCCATAGTATGAGAGAAATGGTCAGGAGCGCAAAAGCTCGATTGATCTTGCCCCGGGGGTTTCTGGAGAGAACATACCATACCAATAATGCCTGGAGCACGATGCATCCCATCATCACGGGCACAGGCCAGGCAATCACCATGGAAAAATTAATGCCTTGTCGATATTTAAATCTTTCCGACTGAATTGCATGGTGTAGAGTACATGGTTTGCACAATAATATGGTCTATACAACGATGGACATGATGACGAAGGGCAATGAAGATGCGGGAAAGGGCACGACGATGATGGAAGGGCCATGACAATATACGGAACGGCGCAAACCTCTTTTTTCCATCACAGTTCTACAAAGCCCTTGAAGAGATCCTTGAACATGGCGGTCTTCCCAATATCCTCCGGCACACTGAGGAGCAGTCTGGACTTGTTGCTAGATGCCATGTCCCTTACCTCTTTCAGGAATCGCAGGCCCTCCTCTGATCGATCCGTCAATACAGTTCTCAACCCACCCAACAGGATCAGGCTGCTGGTGGAACTTCTGGCGAATCGCTCTGCCAGATACAGCACATAGTCTCTCTCGTCCCTCGAAAGATAACAGAAGGTCGTGGGGGTGCTTCTTTCACCCACCTCCAAGATGTGGGTATTGATAAGCCCATGTCTTTCTTTCACTTCGGCAGGGCTGTTCGGGATGAAGGCTAGGCCCTGTACGTCATGTTTCACCAGGTCCACGAATATCTCCATGGCATAACCAGGTCTTTCCTCATAGACCACAAAGCTCTGGCCCATGGAGAGATCGAAGGTCGCTTTTCCTTCCAAGGCCTTCTCCGAGGCGGGCTCTACCATGAACATCTTGAACTTCGCTATTCCCAGGGCGAAACAGGCGCTACCAACCCCCATAAATATGGGGGTCATGTCGAACATCTCTCCATCTGGAAACAGCCCCAGGCGGAAAATTGCGTCCAGATTACCAACTAGGATAACGAGCACACCTCCGAAAAACACCAGTCCCTGTTTCCTCTGGAGCCTGTAGGAGGGAAAAAG
>DAOVJP010000380.1 GCA_030673205.1 Thermoplasmata archaeon | reverse complement strand
TTCGGCTATTCGCAAACTCTCTTCGTAGAATCCCATGGCCTCTTCGAATATGCCGCGTTCCTCTGAGATGTGTCCCAGTCTCCGGATGGCTTTGCATTGGCGTTTCTTGTCCTTTTGCAGTTTTGCATCCTTTAGCATCCTTTTGAAGTGTTTCTCTGCCATGTCCCAGTCGCCGGTGTTGATGAAGGACTGGCCGATGCTGACAGCCATGGTGGTCCTCTTCTCTTCGCTGGGCTCTGTGGCTATGGCCTCTGCCATGTTCGCCACGGACAATATCTCTTTGTTGATGGCCCTGGCCTTCTCTTGTGAGAGCAAGCTTCCTAGTGCCATGGTGAGGCGCTCGGATAGTTGGGGCAGGTCCGTTTCCTGTATCCTGTTCGGCACTATGCCCAGGAGGTGGCATTGCTTTCGAAGTATGAAGGCACCCACGTCTCCCATCTCCCGGTCCATTATGTTGAACAATCTTGTGCTGCTGGGACTATTTTCCATGGTCTATCGCCACCTATATGTAACTGGATGTTTAGGTATTTTTCTATGCTCTCTCCGGTGCTATTTTCTTGTATTCATCGCCCTGATGGCCTGATCTACTCTACCCATATAGGATCTGGCGCCTACCTTCTTAAAGCATCTTCCAGCCCTATCATACATGGTGCTAGCCTCATCCTTTCTGCCAAAGGATACGAGCAGCTTTCCATACTGGAGATATATGGTTCCAAGGTCGTATTCCTCTCCCATCCTCCTTACTGCCTCTATCGTGATGTCGAACTCCCTGGAGCATAGAGCTTGGTTCCCTCTTTTACCCGCAATGAGTCCTCGTATATAGTGATACATGATCTGGATGTATTTTTCTTCTATCTTGTCCAGGAGCTCCTTCACCCGGTTCAAGTGCTCCTCGGCTTCATCCACTCGACCCTGAAGGGCCAGGCATTCCGTTGCATTCGTTAGACAATACAATTCGCTCCGTGGGCTGTGGCTCTCGTGAGAGACCTTCACACATCTTTCATACTGCTCCAGAGCCTTCGAATAGTCATCCATCCCTTTGTATACCTCTCCAAGATTGTTGTAAGCCCTCCCCAGTTCCTCTCCGTGGTCCAAGGGCTCCAGTTGTTTGATCGCCTCTATGAACTTCTCTATGGCGTTGTCCGTGTTCCCTTGGTTATCTTCCAGGGCGGCGAGCAATATCAAGGTCTTGCCCTTGAGCAGGCATTCTGTCTTCTTGTCCAACAGACTAAGGGCCTTCTTCGCCTCGGTCCTTGAATTGACTATGCCCCCCTTCCTCCAAGAGATGAAAGCAATTCCATAATGGCTCTCTGCGGCGTCATCGTGCGAGCCATCCTCCATAGCCATGTCCAGCGCCCGGGAGAAGCGTTTCTTCGCCTCCTCCCAATGTCCGCGTTTGGTCAACAGCTGTCCACTTCGGATGTTGACCTGCCTCTCCAGATCTCTGTTCCCTTTTAGCCGCGCCTTGTTAAGAAGCAGGCCAACATAATTGAGGGCTTCGACCCACTGCCCGTTCTGGTCTAGAGCATCCACCAGCTTCGTGTTTATGGATATCCTCTGTTTATCGTTCGAGTGCAGGTGCGGATCGGCGTTCATAAGGGACAAGGCCCGTTTGTATTCCTTCACAGCACGTGAGTGATCATATTCCTGGGTCGCCCTCTTTGCGGCCTTCAATATCCTGTCTATCTCGGCCCGGGACATGTAGATAGTAATGCAACTACGGATATTTACAGTTTCTTAGATATGTCATACGACCGGGTATTGTACGGCATGGTATCGTGCAGGGCAGAGGCACAGTTATTCGGTCGGACCAATGACGGCGTGTTCTTCCACGCCCTTGTGGCAAGGGGGAGGGGGAGGGGAGAAGAGAGAGGGCAAAGAGAAGGAAGAGATGAGAGAGGAGAAGAGGGGGAGGGGAAAAGGAGAGGAGGTGAAGCT
>DAOVJP010000256.1 GCA_030673205.1 Thermoplasmata archaeon | reverse complement strand
TGTTCATCTCTACCTTGAACTGGATATACCTGTCATCTGGGGAGAAAATGGGGCTGTTGACCTGTTCCCATGCGGACCAGGAAGCGGGGGGCGTGGGAGTGATCCCGGAACGGGTATAGGTTCTCACCAAGGTATCCGTGGGCATGGACCCATACCAATATAGGTCCGTCCAGTGATCCAAACGGTCCACGGAATCGAACACCTTGGAGATGTATGTGCCGTTGTCCACATAGTTTGCGCCGGGTTGGCTCAGAGTGAAATGTCCCCGGGGATCGATGGTCAGGTTGTAGGAGATGGTGCCAACGGCGCCGAGATCATCCTTTCCTGTCGCGCTGAAGAACAGCATATCGCTGTAATGGACGGAAACGTTGTACACCAGGGGGGTGTAGTTGGTATCGGTGGTGCTCAGGTTCAAGCGGTACTGGAAGAAAGGCCTCCACTGTAGGCTGTTGATGGCGCTCCCTGAGGAGGTGTTCACTTGGAGCCATGCGCTCCAATCCCCGCTTGGTATGGAGGTGGGGCCGGTCCTTGTCCACACTTTCAGGCTCGTGCTCGTAGGGACCGTGGCATTCCATTCCATATAGCTCCAGAACGCATCATATCCTGCTCCGAACACGGAGGAAAGATAGTACCCCTCCTCCATATATGGGGGGATGCCAAGGACGAGATAGGCGTGTCTGGTGCCGCCCGAGGCCTCGTTCACGATGATGTCCAAATATGCTATGTACGAGCTGAAGGTCGCGGTGACGTTGTGTGGCTGCTGGTATGTGACCTTCGTGCTTTGGGTCTCAGAGTACTCCGTGCAAACGGTGTCCCGGGTCCACCCCACCGTATTCGTGTACTCGACGGATAGGGTGGTCCCATAGCCATCCTTGATGGTGACCTCCGCCCCGGTGATGCTGTAGCCTTCGCTGTTGTTGACGTGGGCGTGGAGATACCATTTGAGATAGAAGATGGATAGGGCGTCGCCATAGTTAACGGTCCTCCCTCCTATAGTGGTGTTCACGGAGGATGCGTTCGCGTTGTTGTCCAGGTAGAAGGCCAGGCCGGAGGGGCCGCTTATCGTGGAGTTGTATACGTCCACCGAGGTGGTGCCGTTGAAGAATGCCGCATAATAACAGTCCACGAAACTCATGGACTGCATGTCCACGGTATCCGAGGCGATGTCCAGTCCCTTATGTGTGGCGTCCCAACCGCAGTCCTGGAGGGATGAGCCCAATAGCTTCACATGGGCTCCAGACCGCACCAGCATCTCGTAGTTGAAGGTATTGTTGTTCCAGATGGTCGAGCCTCCTCTCAAGGCGAAGGTGCCGGTGCCGTTCACATATATGTTGTTCTCTCCGTCGAAATTGGGGTTGTTCATGAACAACGTATCTCCATCAAGAATGAACTGGCCGTCCACCCACACGTCCCCGTTCGCGTAGATATTGCTGGGGTCGGACCTCAACGCGCCCTGGTCCTTGATGGAGATGTTCTCCACATAGCCTGTCACACTGAAGAACTCAAGCGTGGAATCGCCATCCACCATGATGTCCTGGCAGTTGAGGTCCAGATCATCGAAGTACACGTCGTTGGCGGTGTGGACCCGTATGTCGCCAAGGAAGTCTATGGTCTGGTTGTGGTAGCGCTGGGTCCAGGTTATGTTCCAATCGCCGGGCGTTGTGGGTGCCAAGCGCAGCCATCCATCTTCGAGGACGAAGGGATATTGATCCAGGGTGCCAGCCACTCCCTCGGTTGGGAAGGGGTTGTCCACGTAGCCGTCGATGTTCGTGTCGGGGGAGGTATGGTCGCTCCAGTAGTTGCCGCCCATGGGATATGTGGCGTACCATATGTTGCCGCCGTCGTCCATGGCTTGGGCGGCGTTCCCGATGAAGTTGTTGTGCCAGAAGGTGTTGCTGTTCGTGTTTGCGTGGCAGTATACTCCCTGTACGCCGCTGCTGGTGATGGTGTTGTAGGAGGCGTTGACGAAACGGGTGTACTGGGCGAGGTATATGCCGGTGTCGGTGATCCCATAGAGCTCGTTGTTGCTGATGGTGAAGTTCTCGGCCCAGTTGGGGCCCGTTGGCGTGCCGGTTATGTACACACCGTTCTGGGCGCCGGAGAAGTTGTTGTCGTCTATCAGCGCATTGTCCATGAAGCCGCAGTACACGGCGGCGTCGATGCCTGAGTCGCCGCAGTTCGTCAACTCGTTGTACATTACTATCACATTGGAAGAGCCGGAGCCGATGGAGATGCCATCGCCAGTCAAACCGTCCGCGGTGTTGTTTATGATGTATATGTCCGTCCCGTAGGTCTGAATGACCGACTGGGTAAGGTCAAAGCTGTTGTTCCGTATCGTGAGATTGTTGGCCCCGGCAACGATGCCGTTGTCAGCATCGAAGAACGTGTTATTGGAGATGATGGCGTCGATCAGGGTTGCCTCTATGAAGATGACCGCATCGTTGACGAATCCGCCGGACAGAGTATTGTTGTCTATCACGGCCCACATTGTGTCCGTACTGGCATATATCCCGTAGGTGGTCGCATCTATCCAGTTGTCCAATATCTGGTTGTTGTTCGCGGCCAGGCGTATCCCGTTGCCGGATAGGGTGATGTTGTTGTGTTGAATGGTGTTCCCACTGGCTATCGTACTGAGATAGATGCTATAGGCGGCGCAGTTGGTGAAGTTGTTGTTTTGGATGATGTTCGAGCCGCCGGCCAGATATATTCCCTGGTCTCCGATGTTGTTGATCGTGGAATAGTATACCTCGTTCAAGGGGCTTAGGAAGTAGATCCCATAATAGCCCCCTTCCACGGTGGCATTGTAGAAAAGGTTCGCGCTGCTGGTCACCCGAACACCCTGGCTTCCTCCCGTGTTGTACCCCGCGTCCCTTATGGTGCTGTTCTCCACGGTTATGGCGCCAGCTACCCAGAAATCATATTTGAAGGCGGAGTCGGAGTCGAACACGCTCTCATCCGTTATGAGGAGATC
>DAOVJP010000157.1 GCA_030673205.1 Thermoplasmata archaeon | reverse complement strand
TACATCAACCCCCACGCCATGGGCTCTAGTGTCGGCCGTGAGCGTTGAACCATTATTCAGTTCGAGGGTGCCATTGACGAACACGGAACCGGGAATGTCTGGCCCCTCGTTTTTCAGCTTCACCACCAAGGTTGTGTTGTCAAGTATGAGGCTGCCGGTTCCCGTTATGACGACATCGCCCCCGTCCACCCATATTTCCGTATCGTTTCTCCAGAGCGGTTCATCTATTATGCGTCCTCCGTTCCAGAACTCTGTCCCGCCTATGACATATACTCCTGTGACGAGGATGTTGTCGTCCCGGTCTGCGTCCGGGAATTGGTCGAGGGGGTCGATGGTGGCGCGTATCATATATGTGCCAGAATTGGCTGGCGTCCATTCCAGTTCAACAGTGTCCTCTCCTTCTCGTGAAATATCGGAGAGGATGGTGCCGATCATGGTGGTGGGTGGTTTTGACAGTACTTCCCGTGTGGTCTCTCCCCTCTCTTGCGCCCATATCTCTATTTGCACTGGGATGTTCCTCGCGCTGACCATTCCTGTGTTTTGTATATCGAGGGACAGGGTCTGGGGGTGTCCCTTGATGAGGTCGCCTGTCACGGAGAAGTCTCCGTCATGGAGCCCGAGGTCGGGCGGGAAGAGAGCCCGATTCCCGCCCAGAAGTATGATGACTTCCTCTGCGAACGAAGGGGCTATCCTGTCCAGGCTGGCATACTCTTCCACATCGTCTTTCAGTCCGGTGGTGAGCGTTTCGGCACTGTCCAAAAGCGGTGTGCAATCCGCGCCGGTTGAGAGCTTGTATGCCGCCTCCTGATAGCAAAATAGGATCTGTGTGAGTCGGGCGTCTAGCATGTCCCACCAGTCGTTGCCGGGCTCGTTGAGGTATCCGAGAACCTTGATGTCGAGCATCGTCTGTTCCGCAAGCATCAGGTTCTCTGCGACTGGCGTGTTTATCATGGCGCTGGACAGTTCCGCGATGAGCTTTGAAACGCTCCCGCCACCTTTGACTAGATTGTCATAGTCGTCCCAGTCCAACCATCCTTTTTCCCTTTGCATTTCCAGGGTTTCGAGGAAGAAAAGGATTCTGTCCATTGCAAGGTTGGAAAAGTGCACGCCGTTGGGGGTCTTGCCGCGGTTGTAGAACCACACGCTCTTTTCCGCTGCTGAGAGTGCACCGTCCAGATTTGCGTGGAGGCGGCTTTTCTGCCCCCAGTTCAATCCGGTCCCGTCAATCATGGTTCCGAGTGGGGCTACATCGTTCAAGATCTGGTCCAAGATAAGCTCGGGTGTTGTGATGTTGATGTTCAATGACAACACATTGTTGGTCTCGTTGGTTTCCTCGACTAGATCGTCCGGGTCTGCAACGACGATGATACTGTGCACTCCGCTGAGGTCGGTGGTGTCCATGTGGAAGTCCGTTCCTAGAGAACCTAAAGGAGATGGGTCAATGATAACACCATCCACAATGGTGTCTACGGATATGGAGTCCAGATATAATACGATGTTGTACGGCTCCATCACCGATCCGAAGAAACCGGTCTCCACATGTATCTGAACAGTGCTCCCTGCGACAACGCTCTGCTCTGCCAATGAGATGGATTTTATGAACAGGTCTGAGAGATGGCTGCCTCCAGTATATGTGGCGTTCTCATAATCATAGTCCACGACCGTTTCGTAATCGCTGTCGGGGTCGAGGACGAAATCATGTCTAAGGCAATTGCCCTGATATACGAACTCGCAGGTATATGTGCAGAGGCCGTTGGCGGAAACCATGATTAGGGTATCGCCAGTAACGGCATCCAACAGGGTAAGATCAAACTCGTACCATCCATTCTCGCCCCATGTGTAGTTGGTAATGTTGGTGCGCGTGTTCGCGAAGGCCACGAAAAAAAGGTCCACGCTGAAACCGTGGCCGTCGATCACTCTTCCGGAGACAATGCTGCCGCCCGGTAATGTGTTATCGACGATGCCGTCTCCGTTCCCTGTCTCATTTCCACCCTCTTCCACTATGTCTAGAACTGGCAGTGCGGGATCCGCACCCCCGGCAAAGACGCCTATGCCTGGCAGCACAAGGACCAAAGCCAGCAACACTGCCAAAATACGTTTGTTATCCAATCCTAAATTGCCTCCAATAATCTTTTCCAAGCCTATCACACCCTAGTAGAACGGTACATTCATTGAACCATCATAAGCTTTACGGACAAACAAACTGGCTAGAGTTAAGAACGGAGTGCTGGCCGGTACGAATTATTCGAATGTTACATCCGTCGTGGCCGTTGCTAGCACCCATATGCCGTTCCAGTTGTATTCGGGATTTAACATGTGTCCGCCGGTGTGTCTGAGCGGGAAGATGTTGTCGGTGCCGTTGTCCAGCATCCATGTTTGTGTGGTTTCGTTCCAGTCTGCGACGGCGATGATGTTTGGGTCTAGGCTGAGGATGTCTCTGCTGGTCTGCAATAATCCTGGTCCTGTGGTGTTGTAGGGTAGTGCCACCGAGTTCCAACTTCTTCGGAGGTTCCAATCCACGCCTTCGGTGTGGTTGGTGAGGCTGGTGGCCTCCCACCGTATATCTTGAGGGTTGATGCCGTTGGCGTTTATGAAATAGCTCTTCTCCTCATTCAATACAAAATTCCAGATGCCGTCCTCTCCACTGGCCAGCGGGTTTCCCTCCACTCCTTTGCGATATATGAAGTCCTTCCATCGCTGCATATTAGAGTCCCATGTAGAGATCGACAATACCATAAAATCAGTCCCGTTCTCAATGTCCTTGGCAAGGTCCAAGGCTGTCCAACCCACTGGCGGTTTGCCAGGAAGGCCTACAGAGTTGTAGCCCGGAACCAAATAGACACCATCGTCAGGGAGAGGCGGCGGGGGAGTACGAGAGTAGTAGGTACCGTAGTCTCCGCTCCGGTTTCCGAAATAAGCGAGATGCAATATACCATCTTCTATTCCCAGAGACGGATGTCCCGAAGTAGTCGGCGATATCTGCTCAGGCGAGCTCCATGTGAGTCCGTCGTCCGTTGAGTACGAATAGTATACTGAATAGCCGCCTGCCTCGTCATCCCAACACACATGCACTATGTCGCCATCAGCCACTATGGAAGGGCTAGCGGAGTCGCTGCCGTCTAATGTGCTCAATGGCCTCGGCGTGCTCCATGTCTCCCCGTTGTCGCTCGAATTCGCATAATACACTTCGTCTACAAATGTTCCGTCGATCCATGTCAAGTGTAGGCGGTCGCCTTCTACGGTCATTTTCCCGCCGCTATCCTGAACTAGGGAGGAGTCGCTGTCCACGGTGCTCACGGGTTTTTCAGTTGTCCATGACATTCCTCCGTCCTCGGAACGCATGTAGAAAACTTCTGGCGTCCCCGAGAAGCGAAGGTCCGTGAAATAGACATGAACGATATTATCTAGCGCTACAATACCTGGGCCGATAGAGCTATGCTCATCCGATGCTGTGAGATTCTGGGGTGATGACCACGTATCACCTCGGTCTGTGCTCTTTGCAAAGAATACCTCTGGCACGGACGTAGGGCTTGATTTTGTGTCGCCCCATATGACATAAACATCATCGCCCCATGCAGCGATGCTCGGCCACATCGACCACTCGGCGTCGTCATCGGAGATCAAGATGTCGCTTGTCGGCCATGTAGCTCCGCTGTCGTTGGATACTGCGAAGTATATTTCGGGAGCGCTGCCCCCCGGAGCATACCATGCCACGTACACATTGGAACCGTTGGCGGCAACCACAGGATACTGCGCCCAGTATCCGCCCGGAATGTTGCTCACCCTCGTTGGTGTTTCCCACGAAACACCCTGATCGAGGCTCCGTGTGTACCACACCTGCCAATCTATCGCATTATCCACCCAAACCACATGTACTATCCCATCATCCACACACAAGTCCGGAACCGAAGATTTCTGCCCCTCAGACGACAAAAGAATCTCATCGCTCCAGGCAGGACCACCGTTCCTGGTCCCAGCCCAAGCGGGCACAGGAAGAGCGGGCAGGGATGATGGCGAGATAGCAGGTGCTTGGTCGTTTTCATCCTCCACGGGAAACTCACCATACAGTTGGCCTTCCTGAAGATGAGACCACGGCCCGAAACACGACAGCAAGAACAGCAAAACTAGCACCCAAGCAATCCTTTGCCGTTCACGGCCTCCTACAATGACCTCCAAGCGCATGAAGAGATTAATGGATGGCGCAACTATATAAGAATGGCGGATGTTTTGCTCATTTGACTTTTGCATCATTCAACAAATGTGGAATGAATGGCATCTTATGACAGCACTGCTCCTTTGTCTGCTACAGTTCATCTCAATTACGTATCGTGGGTTATACTTTTTCCTCTCCTCTCTCTGCCTCTGTGCTTTATCCCAATTTTCTTCGGTTACGAGTGCCGGTACGTTCCCTTCCCCCTTGTAGATTGGTCTTTCGAGGAGGCGACCTATGGTTGTGAAGTGCCATATCCATGCGTTCTACTTTCTATATCTAGTGTTTGCCCTTGTT
>DAOVJP010000218.1 GCA_030673205.1 Thermoplasmata archaeon | reverse complement strand
GCGGGGGCACCACTCTGGCGGGGGCGGCGGGATATCTGGCCGTTGGAATATTGCTGGCCATCTATGGTTTCTACTCGCTGGCAAAGGCGCTGGACGAGCGGGAGGATATAAAGGAGGGACGGATCTGCGCCTCTTCCGGTAAGAAGATGGGACTCCCACATGGCCGCTTCGCCAGATGGGTGGCGGAGAAGGCCGGAGGCCGCAAGGAAGGTGCTTTCCTGTCACTATGGGGAGGTGTGCTCGGTCTGGCCTGTGTCGGCGAGACATTGATCGCCCTGGAAACCGCCCTGCTTGGCGCTGGGGCCGGCGCCCTCGCGTCCAGCCTCTGGGGGGCCGCACTCGTAGGGGGGTTGGTGATGTTCGTCTTTAGCGTGGGGGCCGCCCTCCCGATCATACTCGTAACAGGCGCCAGCGGAGGAATGGGGGACCGGGTCGCCAGTGCCTCCAAGATGAACGCCTTCAAGATCGCCTCCTCCATTGTCATGATGCTCATAGGAATAGTGCTGGTGGCGCTCATGGGCGGAAGGCTGCCAGGGTTGTTGTAGGGCATTGACCCCTAGATGTATGAATGCAGCCCACGGACGATCCACGAGGAGGAGGCAGCCACAGCGACCAGAAGGACACATAACACGCTCAGGTATAGCCTGGTCCGCATGTTCTTTCTCTCTGCACCCGCCCACCAGCGGAGGAATACCGCGATGAAGAGCACCAGGGTAGCCGTCTCCTTCGGATCCCACCCCCAGAAACGCCCCCATGCAAGCTGGGCCCATATCATCCCGGATACGAGCCCGAGGAATGTGAACAGCCATGCGTAGAGGGCGAGCAACTCCGCCCTCTTGGCCCAGGGTTTCTCCCACCTAGAAAGCCAGGTGGAAAGGAAGGCCAGTACCACAAGCACATAGCCCATTATAGCCAGCGGAGGGTGTATATAAAGCATGGTGGAGGACAGGTCATGGACCACCCTACCACGCCCATACTATCACACCTATCCTACCACGCCCCCCTACCATACCCACTTTATCGTGTCCACACATTACCACACCAATCCCCCGTTCACCAGCATGTATGCCAGGCCCACTAGGCACATGGCCACAACAGACCATGGTCGTATGTCATCGATCATAGGGAGCTTGGGGATCATGAACATGTTGGGGTTGACCCACCCTGCAAAGATGGTTGCCAGAGGTACGAGCCATGCTGCGCCGCTTGCGTCCAACCCTATGTGGTGTGTGGCTAGAATAATGGCTTCGAGTATACCCACGGCCAGGATGAGCGTTGAGAGGATCCTATCGTTGAGGAGGGCTTTGATCCCCGGGCTCGCATCGCCCGCCCCCTCCTCTCTGGCCTTTCCCTCTCCGCTTCCTCCCCTCGCATCTATTCCCTCTTCTTTCCCGCCTCCTCTCTCCCCTCTCTCTTCGTTCGATGCACCCCCGGCCAATGTGCGGACCTGGAACAGCAATAGCGGCAGGGCTAGGAGCATGGCCAAGATTATGGGAATGCCGAGTTTGCCCGATCCGGATGCGACGACACCGGGGCCGATGAACTCCTCTCCGACGGTGATGCTGGTGGAGGAGACACCTGTGCAAGCTCCGTCATCATCCGCATTGGTCGTGGGCCGGTGTTGAAAATGGATGGTGCCCTGGATAGAGACTTGGATAGTGCCCTCTCCTTTTTCCTGGCCCGAGCGAAGATCCCAGGAAACCCTGCTCTCCCCTCCTCCATCCATCGCAGGCACTGTTTTTGTGGCGCTTTCGCCCTCTTTCAGCGTGATGTCCCCGGCCTGGGAGAGGTCTATCGTAACGGATATGTCGTCGGCGCTGTCCAACCCGTTGTCCACTGTCACGATGGCGACCACTGCGAAAGAAGAATCGGTGGGCACTTCCGCGGGCGCATCTAGGTCCAGGCCCAACCAGTCTCTGTTGGAATGACAGGAATCGCAGGCGGGGGCCCCTAACGGAAAGTATGCGGAGAGAAGAGGAGATAGCATCACTAGGGCTAGTATCGATAGGGTGGAAATGACGACGACCTTTCTCACCCCTCCGCCTCTCCTGCCATCCGCGTTCCGCTTCCCACGAACCACGCCCACTCTCACTCCACCCACCACACCCATCCTCTCTTCTCGATGGACAATTCTCCTTTGATAGCGCCTTTGAGTCGGAGCTTGTTGAGGAAACGGACCGCTGAGTCCGGGCACTGTTCCTCCGCAGCTCTCGTCCTTTCCTCTATCTCTCTGGTCAAAAGAGGTCTTTTCGCCTCTTTCAGTGCGTTGATTATAAATGCTTCTGCCACCGAGTCGGTCATCTCTTTCATGTCTTCACCCCTGTAAGAGTGCGAAGTGCGTCAACGATGGCGTCCACTTCCTCCTCGGTGTTGTAGTATCCGAAGCTGGCTCTCACATTGCCCCCGTGCTCGTCCCATATGCCAAGCCAGCGACTCAGCGGCATGCAGCAATGATGTCCGGAGCGGGTGAGTATGTTCCACTCAGAATCCAGGGCATTGGATATGTCATGGCTCAACCACCCTTCTATGTTGAATGTGACCACCCCACCCCGGTTCTTTGGCTCTTTCGGGCCATAGATGTGGATCCCCGGTAGGTCTTTCACAGCCTCTATCATCATCTGGGCCAGTTTTCTCTCTCTTCTGTCCACTGCATCCACACCTATCTCTTCCATGGTGTAGACGGCGGCCCGGCCCAGACCCAGCATACCGGGTATGTTGGGGGTGCCGGCGTTGAAACGTTTCGCGGGATCATCGCTTCTCAATCTGTAATGTGGAGGGTTCACATCCGCTATGATGCCTCCTCCGACCTCTGGCGGCTCCATACGCTCTATGATACCTTCCCGAACATACAATCCTCCGCTGCCCTGGGGGCCGAGCGGGCCTTTGTGACCGCTGAAACCATAGAAGTCACAGCCTATGTCCTTCACGTCCACCGGCACATGTCCCGGGCCCTGGCTCCCATCTATGAATACCAGGCAGTCCGGGTTCTTCTCTTTGATGGCCCGGGTCATCTCCTTTATCGGGTGGATGCTGCCCAGCGCGTTGGATATGTGCTGGAAGGCGACCAATTTGGTGTTATCTGTCATGAGCTTCAGTATATCCTCCGGTTGCAGCGTATGGTCCTCTGCTGGCTCCGCGGATACGAACTCGAGACCCAGTCGTTTTGCCAATCGGAGCCAGGGCATCGTGTTGGAATGATGCTCCAATACTGTGCCTATTATCCTGTCCCCTTTCTCCCAACGGACGATGGGTTCGGAGAACTCGAAGCCTCGGGGGGTGGAATTGAGGAAAGGGTGCTCCAGGCCGTATGCTACGATGTTGGAGGCCTTTGTCATGTTCCTGGTGAAAATGAACTCGGAGGTCTTGCACTTAAGGAGGAGGTGCGCCGCGTTCTCCCTGGCCCTATCATAGTGTTCGCTGGCCTCATGG
>DAOVJP010000148.1 GCA_030673205.1 Thermoplasmata archaeon | reverse complement strand
GTTCTTCCTGGCGTTCATAGGCGTTGGGTGGGCCGTATTATCCTTCCCGAAACACGTCAAGAACGCCTACCTGTTCGTGATAGTCTGGACCGCAGCGACGCTTTACCTTGCATCTTCCGCGGCCCGTTTCCTTTTCATAGCAAGCCCAGGGTTCGCATTGATGTCCGCATGGATATTGGTGCTCATCATCCAAAGGATCGATTTCGGGAGCATGAAAAAGGATGTGAAGATATCCGGAGGAGGATGGCGCGGCGTAAGGAAGGGGGTGAAGGCCAAGCATATAGTGGGGGCGTTGTTCCTTGTCTTTATGATACTCGTGCCCAACACGTGGTATGCGGTCGATGCCGGTATTCCGTTCGAGACCAAACCGGACTATGATCTGAAGATATACAATGTCATGCCGGGGATGCTACAGCCAGAGACCTATGATGAGGAAAATGGGAGCATATGGTATCTGGGTGCTTTCGGATATTCCATGCCCATCCAATCAGCCACATGGCAGAGGGCCTCGGTATGGCCAGACCTATGGGAAAAGCTTGCAGAAAGGGATAGCGAACTGGAGCCAGAGGATAGGCCTGCCTTCGTGAGTTGGTGGGACTACGGTTTCGAAGCTATACAAGATGGAGAGCATCCCTCCGTGGCTGACAATTTCCAGTATGGATTTCAATACGCCGGTAACGTATTGATGTGCCAGGGAGAGGAAGAGGCCATATCTCTCTTCATCGTCCGCATGATAGAGAACATATATGGAGAGGGCTTCGAGCCGGAGGTCAGACAGGTTCTTAGGGAGTACGTTGGCCCGGAGAACGCCACGCTCCTAGAGAGGATCAATGAGAACCCGGAGGACTATGTGGACTTTGTGTTGAGCGACCCGGAGCGGTTCGGCCCTAGGACCCTTGATGTCAATGAGCTCACCCCGGATAACATGAAATACACATATCAGAAGACCATCATCATGGAGAACACGGAAGATGATGAGGAACTGGTGAATTTCTATAGGGATATAAGAGAGGCCACTGGATTCGATATACGGTACATGGCTGTGGATTCCCGGTTGTTCCCGTTCTCCGCCCAGAACACGGGCATCTTCTACGCCCCGGCGACCCTATCCGACCATAGGATATCGGAGGGCATGGCCCGAACTCCCTATGATTTCTACGAGATAAAGGTGATCACGGATCTGGGGGAGTTTTCCGCCAATGACGAGATCCCGCCTGAGGCCAATATAGAGGATTACAAGCTGGAATATAAAGAGATGTTCTACAACAGCATGCTCTATCGCTGCTACATAGGGTACAGCGGCCAAGAGGTGGGCATGGGCGAAGGAATACCCGTGGTTACCATGTCTGATTCCCGCTACTCTGTCCAACCTGCGTGGGGCCTCAAGCACTTCCGTCTGGTATATCGGACCGGATTCTGGAACCCATACGAGGATGCGCTGAATCATTCCAATGACTGGCAGGCCGTATCCTTGAAAGAGGCGAACGAATATGCCATGGAAGAGAACGGAGCAGTGCTGGATTCCCAGTACGGAGTCTTCCATGGGGCGGTGATGATAGAGTACTATGACGGTGCGTTCTTGAACGGCACCATAACGACCGAGGATGGCCAGCCTGTCCCGAACATCCTGGTATCTGTCAAGGATGAATATGGGATCTCACATGACAGTGTCTACACTGACATCAACGGCAGCTATTCACTGATAGCTCCATTCGGAGAACTTTCTGTGATAGTGAGCACAGGAGGCTCCCTCGACATGCTGAACATGGTCGAAAAGGACATACTTGAAACGATATCCGTCAATGTCACCGACGCTCAATCCATGCGTGCCAGGGAGGACACGGATGGCGACGGCATTCTTGATTTCAACATACTCATGGACGAGATACAGATCCCCTCCGGATCCCTCTTGGGGAAGGTGTTCCTTGACAACAACAACGACACCACCTTCAACGGGAACGATGAGATATTCGTGGACGCCCTCGTCACTCTCGAAAACTCCACGTATGGGACGAGCTTTTCCACGTCTACGGATGGCGATGGCGCTTATGAATTCGAGGACGTGGTCCCTGGCTCGTACACTTTGAAAGCCACTGCCATGGGCCACCCGGTGCAAGAGAAGACCGTGACAGTTGGCGCATCTGCGCTCACACAAGACCTCATGCAGGTCTCTGGAAACGTGGAGGGGCAGGCCCAATTCCCGGGCGGGAGCGAGGCCCAGGGAGTGTTGATCACCCTCTCTTCCGAGATGATGGAGGAGCCCACATATATTTACACGGACAGCGGAGGGAATTTCGAGATCCCGAGCATAAGGCCGGGAGAATACACACTTAGTGCTTCTACAGTGGGATATTTCCACGCTCCGGAGGATTTCATCCTTCTGGATAATTCAACGGAGTGGAAGAACCTGACATTGTCCCGGGCCTTCGTTCTATCTGGAAATGTGACCAAAGGGAACGTGCCAGTGGCATACGCGAACGTCCGCTTCCTGAACAGGGAGGATGGAAGCGGGTGGTCGGCCGTCACGGACGAAGCGGGCAGATATACCATCACCCTCCCCCGGGCGGAATACGAGGTTTACTGTAGATACGCATCCGGCAACGCATATATGGCGCTGGAGATATACAGCCCTCCAGAAGAAGAGGGCATCCTCAACATAGACTTGGCTCCGGCGATAAGGATGGAGGGAATGACAGTCCTTCCTGACGGTTCCGCCACACCGGCGACCATATCCTTCACCAGCGGGGACACCACCGTGTTCACAACCTCCGACGCCGAGGGCAACTATGTGGTGGAGTTGTTGCAAGGGCAGTGGTGCATACATGCCCAGACCGACTTCGAGGACACGCCCTATGCCAAATTGCAGATCGTTCCTCTCCAGACCTCCGGTAACAGGGACATAGACCTGGTGATGGGGAACAGATATGCGATCAAGACGGTTTCACAGGATGCGAACGGCAACGAAACTGGCCCATTATCCAATACAGGAGTCATGATCTCCTCCCCGCAATTCACGACAGGGGTTCGGACCGATGACTTTGGCGAATATGAGCTGTTCCTCCCAGGAGGGGAGGAATATAATGCTACTGCATACGCGTTCGGGTACGAGAATGTAGAACTTGGCATAACTCCGGATGGAGAGACCGCGATACAACTTCCACTAGAGAAGATACATGTGTCAGGGATCCTAGCAACCCCGGGACATCAGCCCAATGAGGGCAGGATATGGTTCACACCCGAAGAGGGGATGGCGATGGACATCTATGCGCTGGGAAGCGGCGAATACGAAGTGGACCTAGAGCCTGGCACTTACACCGTGAGCCTGGAATACAACCTGACCTCAGAGGAGGCTCGCTTCCACTATGAAGAGGAACTTCTTGTGGGTCTAGGCTATCCGGCAGTGGAATTGAATATCGCAGCCACAAAAGCATATAGTATAGAGGGCAGCGTTCTGAACTACCAGGATGCGGATAAGGAACTCCATATCGAGTTATATGGCCTTGATGGCGAGCCATTGCAGGACAAGGAACCCGTTGGCTCGGAGAGCAACATCACATTCTTCTCCCATGAGGGAGAGGTATATCTCAGGGTATTCAATGACAATCGGTCCAGGGCCGCCATGACCGTTCTGAATGTCACAGGCCCACAGAAGATCAACCTGACCCTGGAAGATACAAAAGAGTTTACTGGCAACGTCACTAAGAGCGGAGAAGAGGCATACGCGATGCCTATCCCAATATACTTCAAGGACGAGGCGAACAATGGTGTCATCAAGGTGACCACGGACGAACAAGGCGCCTTCCGATTCGATGCGATGAAAGAGGCAATGTATGCTATAAGTATCAACTACACCCCGGAGGTACTGGTAGACGGGGCGTATGTGAAGATGACATACGACGCCCAGGGTCAGAAACCAGAAGCGAAGGATATCGCCCCCACCACCACGCCCCTATTGGTGAGCGTTACGGGCGGCGTTTCAGCGATCGGTGTCCCGCAAGAGGCGGTACTGGGCTTCTACGCCCAGGAAGGCACTGCCGTAGATAATATGGGCATAACCTCCGATACATCTGGAAACTATTCTCTATCCCTCACTCCCGGTGATTATCTTCTACACGCCGTTTCCTCCACCCACGCCGCTGTGGTGCCCGTCACTATTCCTGCGAATGCGGTGAACCAAGAAGCGTTCGTTATGGATGTGAAATTGGAAATGGGATATACGATTGGAGGATTTGTATACCTGACCAACATAAGCGGGATCACACACAAGGTCATGGACGAGCTTTCCATAGTGGCCTCAGAAGGGACCATGGATATACAGACGTTGGCGGATGGCACATACGCGGTCCTCCTCCCCTCAGGGGATTACACCCTTTCCATGAGCACCAAGGAAAGCGAATATGGCATGCAGAACACCTACCTCAATGAGGAGCAGGTGGCTGTGACGGGTGACACCACCATCGATCTGAAGTTGGAGAAAGAGGCATTGTACAAACTATCCGCCTCCGTGGACGGAGGGGAAAGGACCCTTGCCCCGGGCGATAGCGCCACCTTCACGGCGACCATGGAGAACACGGGCAATGGAGATGACCGTGTGAGACTCACATCTTCCTTAGCAGACTGGGGCGTGACATTCACTCCCTCCGAGTTCGACCTGCCATTCCAAGGCAATATGACCGTGGATATCCTGGTGGAGGTGCCAGATGATGCCCGGTCGGACCACGGTCCGCTGGTGGTGACATCCACCTCTATCAATGACGATACCGCCATGTCCTCTGTCACACTGGATATAACCGTTCCTCAGACCTTCTCATTCCTTTCGGAGGTCACCGGAGCGG
>DAOVJP010000146.1 GCA_030673205.1 Thermoplasmata archaeon | reverse complement strand
TGGCCTCTTCGTGCCGCCCGAGCCAAGAGAGGACCTTTGCCTTCGTCATGAAAAGGAGAGGACCGATGGCCCCATTCGATATGGCCGTTTCGCAGGATTCCAGCGCCTTCTCATATTTTCCCATCGAAATATAGAGTTCGGCCTGC
Source organism: Thermoplasmata archaeon (assembly GCA_030673205.1). Taxonomy (GTDB): domain Archaea; phylum Thermoplasmatota; class Thermoplasmata; order JAGHBH01; family JAGHBH01; genus DAOVJP01. Next base: position 4,735 of record DAOVJP010000146.1, on the reverse strand, counting down.
TCCACCCAGACATCCTCGTGATGAGGATCGACAGCTATTATCTCTTCGGTGACGGACACCGCCTCCTCCAGGCGGGCCAAACGTCGGAGCAGCTTTAGCTTCTCGAACAACGAATCCATGTCCTCCGGGGTGAGCACCAATATGCCCTCCAGGCATCTGAAGGCCTCCCTGTAACAGAAGTCCGCCTCCTCTATATCCCCCATGCGCTCCAGCAGAAGGGCACGCATTATCCACCCCTCGCCATAGTTGGGGTTGACGCGGAGCGCGGTATCTATGGCCTCCATAGCCCCTTTGATATCCCCCATGGAAAAGAGGACATCGGACTTGGCATACCATGCATGGTCATAGTTTGGATTCAACTCGAGGCTCTTCTTTATGAGGTCCAAACCCTCCTCCACCATGTCCAGATGGAACAACGCATATCCCTTGGCATAGAGAGGATAATCGAATTCCGGGCGGCACAACAGGCTTCTGTCGTGATAGTACAATGATTTGTCATGTATCTTCATCTTATCTAAAGCGTTCCCTATGTTGTTCCACGCAATATCATACCCTGGGTTGACCTCCACGGCCTTCTCGAAATAGGGTATGGACTCGTTGTAATATCTGAGGTTGTACAAAGCGTTCCCGAGGTTGTTCCATATCACCTCGTCCTTCTTATCGCTCTCCAACGCCTCCAGGTAGCATCTGGCCGCATTCTCCAACTCCCCCATGCCATGGTAGGTGTATCCCTTGTTGTACCAGGCGTGTTTGTAGAGAGGGTTGATCTTCAGGCTGATGTTGTAGCAGCGCACGGCTTCCTCGTTCAATCCCAACATGAAGAAGGTGAAGCCCTTGTTGTTCCATGCCTCGAAGTTCCCGGGGTTGAGCTCGATCACATGATCATAGCAATCGATGCCCTTCTCGTATTCCTCCATCCCATAGTAGGCGTTGCCCTTGCTGTTCCAGACATCCTCGAAATACGGATTCTTTTCTAAGATCGTTTCGTAACACTCCAGGGCCTCTGGGTACCGTCCCATGTCCTCGAGGAACAACCCCCGTCGATACCAGGCCACCTCGTTGTCCGGATCCCTGCGGAGGACCTCGTCATAGCACCCTATGGCCTTCTTCAACTTGCCCATGCGGGCCAGGGCTAGTCCCCTATCGAACCAGGCTATCTCATAGTCAGGGCTTATCTCCACGGCATGATCATAGGCGGATATTCCCTCCTTGAGCTTTCCTAGATAGCACAGGCTGTTGCCCATGTTGTACCAGGCCACATCATAAGATGTATCCATCTCCGTGGCCTTGGCATAGTGGTTCAGCGCCTCTTCATGCCGCCCGAGTACATCCATGACCACGCCTATGTTGTTATGGACTATGGGATTATCATATCCCTCGTCGATGGCCTGGAAATATTTCTCCAACGCCTCTTGGAAGAGCCCCTGCTCCGACAGCTGGTCCGCCTCTTCCACGATCGGGGGCATATCCTCTTCCACAGTCACTTTTGGTTTCCTAGCCATGTTTTCCTGCGCCCTTGCTATGGATACAATCTCTCATTTCCCTATTAACCTTTTGCCAGGAAAGATTAAGAACCGGAGGGCGATGACATCCGTATGGTCCACAATATAATTCCTGGAACCGCTTTCTTGGACATAGAGACGACGGGTCTTTCCCCCGCCTCCTCCGTCATAACCATGGTGGGCGTGTTGAAAGAGAATGGGTTCCACTGCCTGGTGGCTGGACAAGGTCTGTCCGGCCCGAGACTGAGAGCGTTGTTGGCGGATGTGGAAGTGGTGTACACATACAACGGGGCGCGATTCGACCTGCGATTCATACTGGAACACCTGGGAGTGGACATAAAGGCCATGGACGGGCTGGAGCACGTAGACCTCATGTATGTCTGCAGGCGCAGAGGCCTTACAGGGGGCCAGAAAAAGATAGAGGAATGTCTGGATATAGCTAGGGACACCAGGGGGATGACGGGATACCACGCCGCCCGGTTGGGCCGAAGATGGCTGGAAGAAGGGGACGAGGAAGCGCTAGGCGTCCTGGTACACTATAACGAGGAGGATGTCACCAACCTATCTCGGATAGAAGAGTATGTTCGACTCATGGAAGAGGACGAAGAGGCTGATGACGAAGGGGGTGAGGTAAAGAAGGAGGCTAAGGTGGGGAAGGCAGAGGGGAAGTCGAAGGCTGGTGAGGGGAAGGCAGAGGGGAAGGCTAAGAAGCCAAAGTCAGAGGGGAAGGAAGCAAATATTGCTGGGAAGACAAAGGGGAAGAAGACGAAGAGAACCAGGGCGCCCTAGACCAGACGGGCGGAACCCACCACCCTCTGTTTGCCAGAATCCAGCTGGAGGACCAGCAGGGGGCGGCCCACATCCACCAATGGCTTATCGAAGCTCAACTCTAACTTCTCGGTCGATGTTACTTTTGCAGGGACGAACTGGAAGGCTGTGGACAGATGGAGCACGGTATCCTTCTCCAGCGCCCCTCTCCAATATTTGGAGCGGTCCAACTCGAAGCATCCTTTTTCGGTGACAGGGAAGGAACGAGTGGAGAGTATGGACCCGCGGGGAATATCCTCCGCATCTATACCGCGCAGAGCGAAACCCACGCGAGAGCCAGGACCAGCCTGCTCCTGGTCCTCATCCTGCATCTGGATGGAACGTATGATGCACTCCTTTTCGCCGGGAGAGACGCGGACCTTGTCATGTTTCTTCACAATACCGGACAATACAAAACCCAGCACGACGGTGCCCACGCCCTTGACGTTGAAGCTCTGGTCCGCCACAGTGACACCCTCTCCTTCTCCCTCCTCTTGCCCCAGGGCCTCCACCTCCTGTCGGAGTGCCTTCCCATCCTCCACCCACAAGGGCTCGATGCCCGCATCTTCGAACAACGGCAGCACCTCCTCCTTCGTGATATAGTTCTGCAACATGACCCAGGCCCGCTTATGCCCGCTGTGGGCGGTGGCTATGACCTGTTCGCCCAGGACCGGGCTGAGCTCCTTCACCTCGAATACCACATGATGAGCTACGCCCAGCACATGTGCCAGGGGCTGGATCTTCTCGGGGTAACGGGACGGGAGCATGGTGGTGAACACCACCTCCCCCTTCTTCAGATTGAAATATGTAATGTCCGTGCTTGAACCTCGTTTTCCGAGCTCCCCCGCCCCTTCTTCCGTTCCAAGAAAAGCTATGACAATGCCCCTCAAACCAGTCCCCCCTATCTGGCGGCGAGGGCCTTCTTCCTTTTCAGCTCATCAACGACCAGCTCATCCCAGGTGACCACATTCTCTATACCCGCATCCTCCAACTTCCGGCTGATCATCTCGGTGGCCTGGACCACCTCCATACCACGGATATAATCATATACATAGAGTTCGACCTTGTTCGTCAAAGGGAATATCATACGTGTAGCGCGCTGACGGTTGAACCCCTCCGGCTTCCGGTTCTTCTTGAGGTCCCAGAGATTCACCTGGAGGAGCATGTTGTTCACTTCCGCCTCTTCTTCCAGATCCTGTCCGGTTACCTCCAGAAAACTGTTGAAAATATCTGGGAAGATCTCCGCCAGATCCTGATATTTAGCCTTCTTCATCCGTATGTGGCCGCTCCTCGCCTTCAACATGAGAACTCCCTACTGCCCGCCCCCTATTTTACACTTTCCATACTCGGCCTTTGATGCAGCAACGGTTATATAACAACATATCGCTCTATCCAGCAGGGTTAGAACATGGGAAGGGTACACTCCACCTCCAAGGAGACGCTTTGGCTGCGCTCCCTCTCTCCAGAGGAAGGATGCAAGCTCAAACGACACAATTATTGCTCCCTCTGCGGGACGGTGAAGGTGAAAGGAGAAGGCCGTGGTCGGCCCGTGGAACATTACATCGACCTTCTAGACCAAGTGCAGAAATATTTAGAGGATCGAAGATGGCTAGGGGTGCACCCTTTTGTCGAGGTCGAGAAACGGCTCCTGGTGCAAAGGATGAGGGCCATGGACCTATTCAGCGACCCCTACGGCTCCTATGCCGGTATGCAGATGCATGCCTTCGCGGCGATGTTATGGGAACAGAGAAAAGGACTGAGCCCAAGAATACTGGACGACATCCTATCCGCATAAATCGAGCCACAAGGCGATGAGAAGAGGGCGGAAGGAACCAGCGAACGCTGGCAAGGGAAGAGAGGAACTGGTGACGGGATAGAGACGAGTGAACCACAGAGGCAGGAACATGACAGACGAACCCACCACCGCCGTTGCTTCGGTGCAGGGAACAGTAACATCCCCGCCAGCCCACCCCCCGCTCCCGCCGACCTCCTCCCCATCTTCTCCTCGTCCTTCACCTTCGCCCCCTCCTCTTTCTCCCCCGTCTCCTCCACCCCCTCGCCCTCATCTTTCTTCACCTCCTCCCTCCAGGGCCACCAAACTACTCTTCTGGCTCATCCTCGGCTCCCTATCGGCGTGCTTCGCAGAGATCGTATCGGGTTCGTTCATCTTCCCGTATACCATGGTCTGGGGGTGGGTGGCGATAATGCCCCTCTACACCCTCCACCTGCTGGTGCTGGCCCACATAGTCTTTCATAGGGGCAAGCCCAACTTCCATCTGCTCTTCATCGCCGGTGCCATCTTCGGCCTCTACGAGGCATACATAACCAAGGTGTTGTGGAGCCCTCCATGGGGCGACCCGCTGTTGATGTTGGGGGGAGTGGCCTTCTTCGAGTTCATGGTCCTGGTGCTCTGGTGGCACCCGTTC
>DAOVJP010000091.1 GCA_030673205.1 Thermoplasmata archaeon | reverse complement strand
TGATCATCATCTCCTGCCACATCCCCTGCGATGGCCCCGGCCCGCACGCCTTTCCCTTTCAGCATGTCGATCAGATGCTCTATCAACAGCGTCTTCCCAGAGCCTATGGAACCCAATACGTCGAAGGCCCGCACGCCGTGCTTGTCGAGCAGGGCCCGATTTGCATCTGCCAATTTCTTATTGGCGGCCAGGAGGTCCACCCCATGTTCCAGATCAACGACCTTATGCATATTCACACCGGCCGTATGTTGGGTTGGGAGTAGAAATGGTTTTGGGTGGGGGAGAGGAGAGAGGGGTGGTGGATGAGAGTAGCAAAAAGCTATATGCACATTATGTGGTATTTAGAGAGGTGAGGACCATGGTGGAAAGCAGCACAGTTCATAACGAAACGCTAGATCTGTTATACAGGAGAGCAAGCCTTCGAAGTTTTGAGGATAGAGATATCCCTGCGGATATTATGGCCCGGATACTTGAGGCAGGAACCCATGCTCCTAGCGGAGGCAACATCCAACCGTTCTCAATAATCAAGATATCCAACAAACGGAATATTGAGAAATTTGTTGACCTAGGGCATCAAGAGTTCATCAAAGATGCCCCGGTAAGCCTATTGTTCTGTATAGACTGGCATCGGTCGAGGCAATGGTGCGATATGGAGGTTGCTCCATTCACGGCGAACCAGGCATTCCGACATTTCTGGATATCATTCCAGGACACGATCATCGCAGCTCAGAGCATATGTGTCGCTGCCGAATCCCTCGGGCTTGGCTCTGCATATATAGGCACGGTGACGGAATCCTATGACAGGATCAAAGAGATGTTCGAATTACCGGATGGAGTCTTTCCCATTGTGCTCCTATGCCTTGGTTATCCAGCTTCTTCGCCAAAGCGCCAGAATAAATTTGGGAGCGAGGTGATCGTCCACGAAGAAAAATATAAGAGGATGGATGATGAAAGGTTGGCTAAGGCGATCAAAGAAAAATATCCTGGCCGAGAGCTGCCAGTACAACCAAATGATAGGCGATTAGAAACGCTGCTTTCCGTATGTGAAGAGGTGGGCGGAGAGGATCTGAAAAAGGCGTGTGAAGAGAAGATATCGAAAACAGGGCACATAACCATGGCCCAATATTGTTTTGGACTACACTACAGGGCCGACAAGGTGCCTAAGAGGAACGAGGAGTTCCTAGAGTACTTCGAAGAATATGGGTTCGCTTGGTTCAAGAAGTATGTCCCTTTCAAAGAGAGATGAGGAGTAGGGACGCCCATGCGTTATGGAGGAAACACAATTTCCTATGGCCTTTGAACATGTATCGAAGGGCTACACTATTGCCACTTCATCGTGTAAACCACGATATGCTGGCTTTCCATTCCAGTGGCATCCATCTCCACCGTTCCCTTTGTTTTGGTAAGCTCCAAAGTCCCATGGAGAAGCCCTCTCCAATATTCACACTGGGTATCTCGCATGTAGGGCGCCCGGAAGGTTACCACCGCCCCATGGTCCATGTTCGTGATGTCCACGTTGATGAGCTTTGTTAGTTTGGATACGGACTCTTTGAGGCGCACCAATATCTTATCAGGGGGCAGGAAAGTTGCGACATATCTCTTTGCGCCTATGTTCTGGGTGGTAAATTTTCCGAAGTTGAACAACTCGGTCATCCCAAAGCTGGTCTTCAAGTAATCCAAGCTGGCAAACAGGTATTGGATCGGATAAACACACTCGTTGGTGACCTTGTTGATGTCAAAGCCCAGTTCATTGTTCGCCTTGTCCAGACCTTCATTTCCCCGCTTCTTTTGTATGTAATCCTTGAAATTCATCAGCAATTGACCATTCATTGTTCCCTCTATTTCAGTCACCTAACTCACCTTATTCGTGAATGCCCCATCCATAGATAAAGTTTTCAATGATTTGAATCGCACCTGTGTGATATGCCGATTCCAACACTATCAGCGAGTGCGTGGGCCCGCCTGGATTTCTTCGGGCGGATGCCCGAAACGGAAGAATGCCAGTGCATTCTTCCTCTCTCGAAAACTAGTTTTCTCGAAGGAATGGGGGAAAAGCTCTCTTTTCCTCCGAGGGTGGACACATGAGCGAACGAAGTGAGTGAATGGGCCCGCCCGGATTTGAACCGGAGTCTATGGCTCCCAAAGCCACAAGTATAGACCAAACTAACCCACGGGCCCATTGAAATTGCGAGTGAAGCGAGCGAATTTCAATGCCGGAGGAACATAAAGTGTTCCTCACGGTGAAGGAAAGCCAGTGGCTTTCCGCTCGCATAGATTGTGTGCGTATGTGAGCTTTTGCGAGCAGACGCAAATGCGTAGGCGCACACCTACGTCTCGACCTAATCGTTCGTCCCTTTAAAAACTAAGCCCTGTACGGGCGTCTACTTTTTCCTCTTGACCTTTCTTCTCTCCACGGTATGTGGGACGTGCACATCCTTTTCCTTTGTCTTGTCAACGCTCCCAGTTATACCTCTGACCAGTGTTCCGCACCCCTTGCATCGTTTTGAGCCGGGAGGGATGGGTGTTCCACACACGGGGCATGTCAACCCCGCGTCTTTGCTTTCCTCTTCGTGGACGTCATCATCCTCGGACTCCAGTGGCTTGCTCTGTTTCTTCTTGGCGGGGGCTCCTTTTGTCAGGCCTTCGAACAATGAGTCGTCATCTTCGTCGTCTTCAAAGAACTCTATCGTGCCTTTGACGGAAGTGTGTTTGCCTATGGATACCGAGCCGCCGTAGCGTATGCCAAGTTCTATGGTCGCGTTGTTACCCAGGACCACATCCCCTTCGGCTGTCACTCTGTCCGCCACACATCTCTCTCCAAGGTCCACGCTTCCGGTCGCTTTGATGGATGACACTCTGGTCTCCGCCTCCAGTGTCACGGACCCTTCGCTCTCCACATCCCCCTGGATCTCGCTCTCCAATCCTATGTCGACATCTCCCTTCGCGCGGATAACGCCTTTTACGGTGCTCTGGGCACCTATGGAGACCATTCCTCCCGAGTCTATGTGGCCGTCCACCAGGACGTTGTCGCCCAGCATGACAGAGTCATCGGAGAGTATGGCGCCGTGGATCACCGTGTGGCTCCGGATGTCTAGGGGTTGGCTGCTCTTTATGGCAAAGGCTCTCTCTCTGACGAGACCTCCGAGGTTCTCTATCTCCTTGTTCTTCGCGTCCAAAACCCTTTCGGCCTGTTTACCGATGGTTATGACCCGATTCTTCAATATGTCATTCTCTTTCTCATTGGCGCTCAAGGCTGCTTTGCTCGTCTTCTGGACCTTCTTGAGTCTCTGTTCTGACCCCTTGGCCCTGAGTCTGAGCTGCTTGTTCTCAACCTCCAGATTCGATATTCTAGCTTTGAGCGTTTCAACCTCGTTCTTGAGTGAGACTATCTCTTCATCTTTCTTGCTCATGTGATTCCCCCTAGAAATCGAGCAGCTCTCTTGCCGCCCTCTGCCCTATGTGCATCTTTGCCGCGTCCAGCAGGTCAGCCAGTTCCTCGGGCGTGTTAGCAGCTCTCTCTGCATCGAGGAAGGCCTGTCTATACCGGGGCTCCATCAGGCGTGCTAAGTATTCCAGCGCCACCTTTGTCTTTATGGCCTTCTCGGTCCTGTCGATATCGTCCTGGATCATGTGGATGATGTTCTCTGTCAAACAACCACCTTTCCTATGCCCTCCACAAAAGCTTACACCTCTTATATATTTTGAGGCGGGGAACCCCCTCCTTTTTGTCTCCCCCCGCCTCCCTTCTTCTCCTTCAAGTATCTCCTCGTTGTCGATCCCCCGCCCAAAACGTTTTTCTCCCTCCTGCATCTCTCCCTGTCCTCCTCCTCCCTCCGACCTCCCGTCCTCCCACATCGCCTCTCCGTTCTTCCTACGCTCTCCTCCACCCAAAACTTAAAAGCAAAACCACCTATCTCGCCTTCATGCCTCGGAAGAAGATACTAGTGGCTGTGGCCTGGCCCTATGCGAACGGCGCCATACACATGGGGCACATGGCTGGCTGCTACCTGCCCCCGGACATCTTTACTCGATACCATAGGATGCGTGGTAACAGGGTGCTCATGGTCTCGGGTAGCGACGAGCACGGCACGCCTATCACGGTCACGGCGGAGGAGGAGGGCGTCTCTCCCGAGACCGTAGCCAAGAGGTATCACCGGGTGAACATGGACAGCTTGCTTGGGATGGGCGTGTTCTATCCTCATGAGGATACGTTGTTCACAGAGACCTCCACCGAGAACCACAAAGAGGTCGTCCAGGATCTATTTCTCAGGTTGAAGGAGAATGGACATATATTCCTTAGGGAGATGATCTCCCCATACTGTCCAAAGTGCCAGCGCTTTCTTCCGGACCGCTATGTGGAAGGCGTATGTCCTCACTGCGATTCAAAGGGAGCGAGGGGGGACCAATGCGATTCATGCGGCAAGACATTGGACCCTGTTGACCTGATCCTGCCCACCTGCAAGAAATGTGGGACCGCTCCGGAGATGCGTACCACCGAGCACTTCTTCCTCAGGCTCTCCGCATTCGAGGAAAAGCTGTTGGCATATACGGAGGATAAGGAGCATTGGAGGCAGAACACAAAACGGTTCACGGAGAACTGGCTCCGCTCGGGGCTCAAGGACAGGCCCATAACTAGGGATATCAAATGGGGCGTGCCTATCCCGTTGGAGGGTTATGAGGATAAGCGCATCTATGTATGGTTCGAGGCCGTCACTGGCTATCTTTCCGCGCCCAAGGAGTGGGCCCTGCACAGGGGGGAACCGTCCGCGTGGGAGGAGTTCTGGAAGGACCCGGAGTGCAAACACTACTATTTCCTAGGGAAGGACAACATACCCTTCCATTCCATCATCTGGCCCGCCATGCTCACAGGATACGGCGGCCTGGAACTCCCATACGATGTGGTCGCGAACGAGTACATGCATTTCAAGGGAGAGAAGTTGTCGAAGAGCAGGGGCAACGTCGTGAGCGTGCAGGATTATCTAGCCCACCTCCCCCCAGATCATCTTAGATACTATCTCACCGCCAATGCCCCGGAGAACCGCGATTCGGAGTTTACTTGGGACGATCTCATCACGCGGGTGAACGAGGAGCTCGTTTCCACCCTGGGAAATTTCGTACATCGGGTCATCACTTTCACCGCCAAGAATTTTGGGGAGATCCCAGAACAGGGCGCCCTATCATCCATGGACGAGGAGGTCCTGGCCGAGGCAAAGAAAAAGACAGAGGAAGTGGCGGAATGTATAGAAGGCTGCCATTTCAAGGATGGGATGAAGAGCCTCATGGAACTGGCCCGTGCGGGCAACGTCTATCTGGACCGCTCCGCACCATGGAAGAGCTTGAAGGAGGACAAGGCCCGTTGCGCCACATCCCTTCATGTCTCCTTGCGGCTGGTGAAGGCCCTGGCCGTCGCCGGTTACCCGTTCATGCCCCATGCGATGGAAAGATTATGGGAGAGCATGGGACAACCCGGCGGCGTGGGCGATGAATGGTCCCCTCTATCCCCTCTGGCACCGGCCAAATTAGAGAAACCAGAGGTGCTTTTCAAGAAGCTCGCACCGGAAGATATAGCGCCAATAATGGGAGGAAGAGCCATGGAACATCTGGACCTAAGAATAGGGAATATAGTGGATGTGGAAGATCATCCGAACGCGGACAAGCTCTACGTATTACACGTGGACTTGGGAGATGAGACACGGACGTTGGTGGCGGGCCTCAGACCCTATTACTCTATAGAGGAGATGAAAGGAAGGCAGATAGTGGTGGTCACGAACCTCAAGCCTGCCAAACTGAGAGGCGTGGAATCCCGGGGCATGTTGTTGGCCGCCGACGACGGAAAAGGAAAGGTATCTCTTCTCTCCCCCTCCTCCCCTGCGCCCCCCGGCACATCCGTGGACGGATGCAAGAAAGGGGCGCCGATAATAGGATTCGATGAATTTCTATCCAGCGAGATAACGATCGAGGAAACGAAGGATGGGAAAAGAGTGGTGTTCCACGGCCCCAACGATATCCCGTTGCAGATGGCGAACGGTGCCTCCATCATGCCGGATGTGGACATGCCGCCAGGGGCCAAGGTGAGGTAGGAAATGACCATTCTCT
>DAOVJP010000070.1 GCA_030673205.1 Thermoplasmata archaeon | reverse complement strand
CAACGGGTGCGGGGGCCGGAGGCATTGCCTCAGCTTTCTGGGCTGCCTCCTCGTCGCCGGGCTCTGCGGGTCTTTCCTCTTCTCCACCCTTGCCCTTATCCTTCGCTGCCTCGCCCTCGATGACCTCTCCAGCCTCCTGTAAGGACATACCGCACTTGTAGCAGGTGGAGGCTCCAGCTGGGTTGAGGCTGTTGCACTCCGAGCACAACACGGGTTTTATGGCGCTTCTCTTCTCTTCCTCTAGTGAGAGCCAGTCCTCAAAGGTTATGTACTCTGCCTGGGCCATCCACCACTCACTGAAGTTCTCGTCGGAGAGCTCTTCCTCTGGGATCTCCAGCTCCTCCACTGCCTTGGCCCTGTATGGGAGGAGGAACTCCTTGTACTGTTTCCCCATCTTCTCCTTGTACTCTTCCAGGCTCATCTCGGCTACGGTGAACTCGGCGCCGCACTCCGGACAAACAGGGGAGTCCATGGATATCCAGGAGCCACAAACACTGCACTTGGCCGTGTCAGGCTCGAACTCCACGTTACACTTGGGACACTTGGTCGAGCCAACAGGGATGAGCGCTCCACACTCGCCGCACTCCACCAGGATACCAAGACCATATTTGTATAGGTATAGGCTCACCGCGGCTATGGGGGCTATTATGAGGAGTATTATCAGCAGGATCATCCACATGGGAATACCCTCGTCATCTGTGGGGCCCTCGGATATCACGAATTGAGTGGGGGCAGGGGGGCCATATGTGATGCTCGCGTATGTGGCCTGGACCTCTACCATATAGTTGCCCTTCTCGGCCATGGATACATAGTAGAAGAACATGGCGCGGCCGCCTGAAGGCTCGAGTATTGATACTCCCCTAGAGTCCACGGTGCCATCGGGCAGTGTTATGAGAATGACCACGGAAACGTTCTGCCAATCCGACGGTACGGGAGAGATGAATCCGCTTATCTCGAATTCCTTGTTCAATACGATGTCAGCGTTGCGCTCGGGAGCTATCATGGTTACCAAGATGTCCGGGGCATCTATCTCCTGTATGAATGTGAAGTTGTTTGCCTCGTCATACTCCCATATATCTCCATAGGAGCCGTTCCCTATGGCCGGGTCCACCTCCATGGTTATCGTATGATTTCCAACACCTATCAACACGAGCGAAACAGTATGGTTGACCGAATCCCCCGGTCCCAGATCCCAACTGGTCTTGGGTTCCGTGGTCACATCGGTGCTGTCCCACAGGAGCGATACCGTTCCATCAGGCGCCTCATCCCATATACGCACGGAGAACTTGTCCGCCATGGCAAAGGCCCCGGTACCGTTGTTCATTATGGTGAAGTTGAACGGCCATCGGGCGCCCTCCTGTGGGAGCACGTCACCTTGGAACTCCTGGGATGCGAGTATCAGATCGGGCCGCGGATCAACCATGGCCCGCCAGGCCAGATTGTTTCCGCTATCTACCTCGTTCACATCCCCACCTTCGTTGACGGTGACGAGTATGTCATGGATACGGGAGCGGATGCTGTCGGGGGCGAGCCATGTGGCCGTGACAGTGACCTTGTACCCCGCGGCTATTTCGTCGAGCGATGAGGCCATATCCTCTTCATAGAACATCTCTTCGGGATCGGCGATGCCATCCTCGTCTATGTCGTCGTAGAACCTGACCCACAGGTGGTCGCCGTCCTCGAAACTTATCCCTTGCTCTTCCACATAGATACGAACAGATATTAGGGCGGAATTGTTGGAAATGGTCGTAAAGTCGAATTCGTCCGGAAGTGGAGAGAGGCTTATGTCCCGTGTAAGGGTGACCTGAACATCGGTGAAGGCCATGTTGTTCGTCATATCATATTCATCGGCGGGGGTGTTGCCGTTCGGGTTCACCTGGACTCCTATGGAATATGTGTTCGTTGGCAAACTGGTCTTCGCCCTCCATATCATGGATACTAGGCCCTGGCCCTCGGTCTGTCCGGCCTCTGGCGCTGGAACCAAGAGTATGGTCTTCGTGTCGAGATATGTATCGGTGGTGCCGTACTCTCCATTCTCATCCTCGTCTATGAAGAATAGTACCTGTACATTCGTGGCGTCCATCTCACCGGTGTTCCTTACGGTGGCGGTTATCTCCACGTCCTCGCCATCTGCGAAGATGCGCTGATCAACGTATATGTCTCCCGCGCTTATCTCAAGTTCCGCCCTGCGAATGACCGTTATGCTCAATTCCAGTATGTTGTTGCTTTTTACATATTCCATGACGCTTTCGTCCTCGTCCACAACTATATACAGCGTGTGCGTGCCTGCGGTCCCATCCGGGAACACATAGGATGCTAGGGAGAAGAAGTTGGTTTGGGCACCTGCGCTCAGGTATCTGTCTGTCACGGTGCCCAGGGGCGCGCTGCCCAGATCGTCGAGGTAACATGTGATATCGTACGTGGCAGAGCCATCACCCTCTTCGTTGGATACCTTGACGTGAATGGAGAAGAACTGTCCCTCGTGGGGTATGGTGATGGTGGTGTCCCCACTCTTCAATACGGCCTCCACCGGCTCCAGGTCTGCCAATGGGAACACTTCCACTATCGTGGTGTTCAGATTGTTCCCTGGGTCCGACTCGTTGAGGTAGTAGGGGTTGTTCGTTGTGGGGTTCACCTCCACCTCTATGGTGTGGTTCGAGAATATGTTGGAAGTGAACTGGTGGGTATAGTTTATCCAAACCGTCTCATCGATCCCGATATATGCTGTGAGGTTCTCATATATCACCTCTCCCGTGGTGGTATCCGTGAACCGTACAAGGACGTTGGACGCGGGGCTTATACCCGTGTTGGTGATCTCTGTCCTTATGACCGTGGAGTTGTATCTTGCAATGCTCGCATTGTCCACGGTGAGCGGTGGGTCCAGGTCTGGCATCACTTTTTCCAAGCGGAAAGAGACTGTGCGCACGAAGGGTATGGGCCCTGCGACTGAATCCTTATATTTGGGGAGAGGCGGGTCTATAGGTGTTTGGGCATAGTGTGTACCTCCATCCGTGTCGGTGAAGGTCACGTTGATATGGTAGTTGCCAACGTAGGTGCTCTCCGCTCCTCCTATAGCCGGCACCAGTTCGTCCGATCTCAGGGCCATGAGAGAACGGCCATTGGCGTCGGTGGCTATGCTTATGGCATCCACGACCACTAGGGGATTCAGGTAGCTCCTGGGTTGTACGATGGCCCCGGGAATGGGTTCTCCGTTGATGTCCCGCACATACACCTCCACCCACACCCGGATGGTCACGTTGGCTGTGTCCTGCAGGATGAAATAGGATACTATGCAGTTGTCGAACACGCCCTGGGAATCCCCACCGAAGGATGTTATCGGGGCATCGAACGTGGTGTTCACAGCGCGAAGGTCGGTGTCTGCTCCGCTTCCGCTCTCGAAGGTACCGTGCATCTCCATATCTTTCAACGATACTCGAACGGTGGAACCTGTTTTGTATACGAAGACATGGATGTTCGCTCCGAACTCCCCTCCCTCAGCGGTGAGAGCGGCGTTGTCCTCCAGTTGTATCTGTAACAGGTGTGTGGAGGACAGCGAGGCTCCGTCAAGGAAGTTTATGGCGCCGTTGTTCCTCACTATGATGTTGAACTGCTCATCGTAGGATTGCAACACGTTGAGATCCGCGTTTATTATGTTCAGCACGCCGTTGTCCTTGATCAGCACATACCCGTTGTGGTTGTAATTGGAGTTGATGTACACCACCTCGTTGTTCTCCACCACGAGGTCGAAGGGCGAATCCCGATACACTATTATCTTGCTCGCAATGGAGTTGTCATCGGTGGTGCTCTCCAAGATGAGTCCTGGATTAACATGCACGGTTATGGTATGCTCCCCTGCAGTGGTGAGCCAGTTGACGTTCACGGGTACGCTGGCTCCCACGGCCAGGTTCAGGGCTATCTCCTGGAAGCCGATGAGACCGCCCAAGAGGTGGTCACCATCCCAGAATGTTACGTTCACCGTCCCGACGGCCAATGCCTGGCCATGGTTCCAGAGGTTCAAAGCAATGTTCACGGTGTCCCCGGCAATGGGCTCCATGATATCGAAGACCACGGCGTCGACGGTGAGATTCGCCTTGCCCAGGACGGTGAAACTGCTGTCTATCAAGTCGTTGTTATACTCATATATCTCCTCCACAGCCATGTGATAATCGGCGGTGGCGTTGAGATCGTGGGTGCCTACAGGGGAGGTGAGGGTCCATGCAAAGTTGCGGACCTCTTCTTCTCCCACGGCAAGTCCGTATATCGTCAACTTTCCTATCTCCACCGTGGCGCTTTCATCGTAGAGCCTGATGAAGATATATTCCGTTGGGAGTAGATCGGATGTGCCATTGTTCTTCACTGTTACGCTCACTGTTACGCTGCTGCCTATGACCCCCGTGGTGCCATCTGGATACGTTATGGATAGGACCTCGAAATCGGGCCTTGACCCTTCTATGGTGATGGTCTCGTTATTCTCATTGTTGGTCGGGGTTGGGTCCGCAGCCAAGCCCTCCAGGACTGCGTAGACGTTCCATGATCCCTCCCATTCGGTGGTATCCCATGGTATGCTGAGGTTGAGGGAGCCACCAGGAGATATGGCCACGTCCATTATGTTATCCAAAAAGGTGCCTGTGGTCGCGTTCCCTCCAATGTAGAATGTCAGAGAGCCGTACACCCACGTTGGGCCGGTGTTGTTCACTATGGCCCAGATGTCTATGGCTTGGCCCGCTACCACCGGAGAGGTGGAATAGTCGAATCCGACTTCGTAGACGTATGCATCCGGTGTCACTGTGGAGAAGTTGAGGGTAACATATTGGTTGTAGTTCATGATGGCGCTCTTGCTGACATCGGAAACGTTCGCATTGAATGTGCCGCTCACCGAGTAGCTGCCGTAGAACGTTTCCAGGCTGCCGTTCCACTCTGTGCCCAGGAGGGTGAACACTATGGTTCCGTCCGCTCCGGTGAGCCCGGTATTGTTGAGCGTGCTGTCCACGAGGTTCTTCACGAACACACTCGCAGCGGGCAGGTCAGTGCCACCTGCGTCCACCGTGTGAACGGTGAGATACCAGTATGCCTCCACGAAGGCTGAGTCTGATACTGCGGGCATGGGTGTGACGTTCGTGAGCGTTCCTATGCCACCGGTAAATGTGAGGCTGGCGTATGTAGCGTTCGTGGATGTGAAGGTGCCACCGGAGACTGTGGTTGTGGGCATGGTGCTCTCGTTGAGGAATACTGTCCCCGAGAGTATTTCCATGCTCAATGAGCTGGTGTTGCCACTGGTGAGCGCGCCTCCTTCGGACCTGACCTCTCCACCTTTCATCCTGAAGAAACCGCCGTTGATCAGGTTCAGTGTGCCGTTCAGTTCGAACTCGCCGCCGGCGAGAACAAACACGTTGCCGGAGATGCTGAGCTCCTCCCACGATTCTATGACATAGGGGCTGTTGGAGCCGTCTATGATAAGGTCCACGGGTGCCTCGTACACCATGATCGTGGCCATGGCCGCGTTGTTAGCCTCGCTGCTCTCCGCTATCGTGTAGTTGCCATCCACTATCACTATAAGCTGGTGCATCCCACGTCCAGTGGGCGTCCAGGGCACGGCAGGTATCGAATAGAGACCATTGGGAAGGATAGATATGGTCTCGTTGTGGAGCCACGCGCCATTGTCGTAGAAGCTCACGTTCACCCATGGGAGGGGAACGCCTCCACCCACCAGGGTCACATTCACAAAGATGCTCACCTGCTCCCCCGAGACGATATGATCATTCGGGGTAATGTCTAGGGTCAGTGAGAGATCTTTGGTAACGTTCACGCCGATCTGTGCGGTGGCTTCGTTGTTCTCCTCGTCACCCTCCCATATAATGTTGTCCGGATCCACCACGATCTTGATATTGTGCATGCCCGAAGCGAGGTTCGTCCATGTCACGGTGGCGTCCTCGAAATCGCTTCCGGTGGCGTCCAGCGCGAGTAGGGTGCAGTTGCCCACAACTTCCATGGTGTCCATGTCGATGAAACTGACAACCGTTCCTGCTGGCACAGCCCTATCGCCAAGGTTGTATATGCGGGCGGTGACATCCACATCATCACCATCTACGGGATGCGTGGGAGCGAAGGTTATGTTGGCCGCCCCTATCTCCAGGTCCATGAGTGGGAGACCGGATATGATCACCGGGGTGTGTTTTTCGGTGGTGGAGTTCACGGCGGCCTCGGACATTCCGGCAGGATAGCCGGGGAATGTGACGTTGGTGTAGACGACCGGATCTCCGTTCCCTGAATGATTGAGTTTGAGCGTGTAGTGGCCCACGAAGTTGCCGTTGGGGAACCTGCCGAAGCCGCTCATCCCTATTATGTCGGTGAGCAGAGGGATGGTGATGTTGACCAGAGAGGGATCGGTGGGTGTAGTGTAGAGGCCGGTCTTGTTGAATGTGCCCTGGACGATGTTATACGCAGGGTCGGGGCGCGTGTTGTTCAGATATGCCACCACGGCGGGTCGGCCGGTCAGGCTGTTGGTGGTGTAGACATGGTTGACCAGAGTGTCCCCCATGTCGTCGGAGCCGTACAACGGCGTTATCCATGTGTTGTTGACACCATAGCCTGCCTCGTCCATCACGCTCACGGTGACCCAGTGGTGTATCTCTGCCACAGGGTCGGGGTTGTCGAAGGGCATCCATATGGGCGGGGTCTCGTTCCCCGCTGCCATGGTGGAGCCGTATAGGTGTGCGGAGGAGTTGTCGTCCATGAACAATGCCTTCTGGGTCTTTCCGGTGGTCAGGAAAGGCTCTATGTCCAGGTAGGTGTTTATCGCGGTGAGGTTCGTCCATCCCTCCAGGCTCAGCCCCATGGCGAGCACCGGGGTGATGTTCACCCGGATATAATCGATCTGTATGGTCTGGTTGACCGTGGCCTCCACCCATATCCTGTCGAATGAGAGGTTTGTAAGGAGGCCAGCGTTGGGGTTGGAGAAGTTGAGCTGTAGGTCGTTGATCTGTGCAT
>DAOVJP010000250.1 GCA_030673205.1 Thermoplasmata archaeon | reverse complement strand
CGCGGGTTTGTAGTTTGCCTTCTTCATCAAGGCTTTTCCCTTCTGAAACCATCTCTCAGAGTTGGAGGAGAGTCTCTGTGCAGTGGGTGTTGGACCATCGCTGTCCTCTTCTCTACTCTTTTCTCCTTCTTCTCTTCGCCTTTTCTCCTCTTCCTTCATTCTCTCTCTCTCTTTCCTCTCCTCTTCCCTTTCCCTCTCCAGCATCTCTAGTTCCCTGGCTTTTCTCTTGAGCTCTTTGTCCTTATCCCTTGCAAAGCGTTCCAACCGGGATAGGTCTTCTAACCGCCTCTTTTCCTCGGCCTTCCGACGTTCCAACTCCGTCTCGGCCTCCCGTATCTTCTCGTTGAGACTGTGTATCCTCTCCCTATCCTGGGTGTAGCGTCGGTCCTGGACCTTCGTACGTAGGTTATCCCTTTCTTCTTCAACCAAGCGGAGAGCGTCCCGTATATCGGTATTTTTCTTCGCCTCTTGCCTCGCCTTCTCGTACCTCTCCTCCAATGTGGAATGGTCCTCTTCCGCCGTAGCGAGTTTCGCTCTCAATTTCTTTATATCTTTCTCCTGGATCTCTATGGCCCGTAGGTAGTCATCCATCTCGCCTTCTTTCTCCAACATACCCGCCTCACGCATCTCCAGGTATCGCAACTTCTCCTCCAGTTCCTTAGAGGTGGTGGACATCTTCGCGTCCTTTGCTTCGATGTGCCGCCGCATCTCCTTGAGCTCCATCGAACGCTTTTCCACTTCATCGGCCACATCCACGGCTTTTGCCAACTGCCCCTCAACACCATCCAAACGACTCTTTCTCTCCTCTATCGTCTTTTCTCTCTCCATGAGCTCTTTCTCGCTTCGGCGGAAGCCATCTAGTATAGACTCGCGATCCTCCTCCCATTTCCTCGCCTCCGCCTCGAAGGTTTCCTTTCCCTTCTCTATCTTCTCCATTCTGACCTCTCGTTCCTCCAGTTCCTTGGCCCATCCCTCAAGTTCCCTGATCTCCTCCTCCAATCGGAGGTGGTTAGTCTTGATCTTCTTCTCTCTCTCCTCTACTCGTCTCTCCTTCTCAGCTAGATCCTCTTCAAGGGAAAAACGCCTCTTCATGCCAAGGGCATCCCCTAGAAATCTGCTCTCGTCTGGCTGGCTATCTGTGGTGGCGGAATATGCGGGACTGGTTTCCATGGGCTCCCCTTCGGCACGGAAAGGGAATGATTGCTATTAAACATTCCTTCCATGTTCTAACATTCACTCTCCATGCTTCTCTCCCTCACTTCTCATTCTCTCCTCTTCCTCACCCGTGTCCCTCTCCCTCGTTCCCCCTTATCTCCCCTTTCCCCACTCGTGTCCCTCCCTCTTATCTCTCCCCTTCCTCTCCTCTTCTCCTCGTCCGCATCGCTCTTCTAACCCCCTACTCTCAACACCAGGTATCAGCCTCGGGGGTGTCCCAAATCATTATATCAAAGTAGAGCATCTATCTGGACGAGGGATCCCATGGCGGACAGCGTAAGAGAATCAAAGATAAGTCAGAAACAGGCCAAGAGAGAAGGGAAGAAAGCCCAGCAGGAGATGAAGGCCCAACAAAAGAAGGCCAAGCTCAACCTGAAGACAGAAAAGCTCAAGGTCAAGAAAACGAAGATGGAGACACAGATCCGCACCCTCCAGGCGAAGGTCCATGGAATAGAGTCCAAGATACAGATAATGGAGGGAAAGATGGCGGCCATGGGTGGCCCGATAAAGCAGAGTCCTCCAGGAACAGTGTAGTATCCATCTCTCGATCATCCGAGGCGCTCATTTCAGAGCTCCCTTGTCCAAAAGCAGTTTCAGTTCTTCCATGGAAAGCTTCCCACCGCCGTCCATCTTCTGCTTCACCCCCTCGAACTCGCGTTGGTCCTCCTTCGCCCTCTTCCACCCGACCCTCTTGATCAATTCCTTGTCCAAAGCCCTCACTTTGACGGCTATCTCGTCCGCCTCCCGCTTTGCATCGTTTATCCTCTTCTGGGTCTCCCGTATCTCCTTGCCCTTGTCTATCCATTCCTGATGCAACCCGTTGGCCCGGGCTCTTGCCTCGTCCTTCTCCTGGAATGATCGTATGGACTCGGAGTGCTCATGATTGGACGCCTCCAACAGCCGCCCTATCTCCTCATACAAGGTTTGGGCCTTTGCCTCGGCCTCGCTCTTGGCATCCCACTCATTTTGCAGGCGGCTATGAGCATCATCCGCCTTCTCCTTGACCCCGAAACGGTCCCGCCACTCGAACACCATCTCGAACATGACAGCCTCGTTCTTTAGTGCCATGTCCATGCTGAAGAGCGTTATCATTCCGCCCACAAGCTGTTTGGCGAGGAACTCTTTGGAAGCTCCCGCCTTCCGATCGAGCGTCTGCCTCTCCCTCTTGGTGGATATGAGGGCATCTATCTTCTTTCTCAACTCCGCGTTCGCCTCTCTCTTCTCGCTCCGGAGGTCCGTGGCCATCTGGTTTATCTCGTCCCTCTTGGACTGATGGAGCTTTGCCTCTTCCACCAGGCGTCTCGCATCGACATGGGCATCATCCCTTTCCTTCTTCAATAGGTCCGATCCCCGACGCTGATCCTGCACTTCGCTTATGAGTGATCGTATGCTGTCACGGGCGTCCCTGAGCCTGCTTCTCTGCTCGGCGAGCTCCATGCGCACATCGGCCTCGGTACGCTCACCCATGGCCGCCGCCCCCTTTTGCCTTCTTCTTGCCTCTAGTAGGCTCACGTTTGGCCCGATCCTCCCAATAAGCAGCCGATTCCTTGTGAAATTGAACACGGTGTCCCAACCACTCCGCTCTCCTCTGGGCAGGTCCTATCAAAGGCTCCAATTCCCGTATGATGGCATGGGCCTTATCAGCCTCTTCTACAGTCTCAAGCAGGGTGGCATGGGCTTTCTCCGCCTCCGCCGTTCTTTTGCCGATGGACTCAGCTATCCCCTTCACCCTGCTCTCGATCCCGGTCTTCTTCTGGTATTCCAGGTTGGCTAGGCTGACCCGTTCCATATGCTCCTTT
>DAOVJP010000471.1 GCA_030673205.1 Thermoplasmata archaeon | reverse complement strand
GGCCCCAGAGATGTTTGCGCCGGAGTGGACGGTCACCACGACCCCGACCACCGACCTCCCCTCGCTGTCCAATACCCTCCCCGTCAAAGTCCCTCTCGGGTCGGCCTCCACCACCTCCACGGTCAGGTTATCCATGTCCCAGTTCTCACCGGAGTCGGTTACGGTGAGGGGGATCCTGTATGTTCCAGGGACGGTAAAAAGGAAAGATGTGTTCTCGCCATATATGGCCGTGTAGTTGCCCTGGAATGTGAAGCTCCATTTGTATTCGACGATCCCCAGGTCATCCCATGAGCCGGAGCCATTGAGCACAAAGGGTGTGACCGTGTCCGTCTCCCCGCCCTCTCCAGCATATGCGGTGGGCGGCTCGAAGTCCGTGAACACGTCAAAGCCCCACTCCACCTTCTCCCCGACGTTCCCCTGGGCATCCCTGTAGCCAGAAACGGAGAGGGATATGCTGTCCCCTGCGGCCCAGTTCCCATGGGTCCATGTGGCCGTATCCCCTATCACGTTGGTGTCGCTCCACCCTATGAAGGTATATGTCACCATCTGCCCCTCTGTCTGAGCTAGAGTGGGTCTATGGGATATGTCCATGGTCTCGTCGAATATCACCTCCACATTCTCCCCGAGGAGGGCCTGGTCCAGAGGAGAGAAGGAGATGACCTGCGGGGGGAACATCCCCACTGTGAAATTCCAGCTCCCGTTCTCCGCCACGTTCCCTGCCAGATCCCTTGCCCCAGTGATATTGAGTACTATGTTCTCCCCCTCCGTCCAGAGACCGTGTTCCCATGTGGCTAGATATATGTCGTTCGCGTGTGCACCCCATCCGAGGAAGGTGTAGCTGACAGCCGTGCCGGAGGTCTGGAAGAGGAGGGGAGAGGAGGGGGACATCCGCTCGTCGAACGAAACCTGCACCCTGCGATGTGTCTCGACATTCGTCCCGTTCTGGGCTGGCACGTGGAACAGCATGTTCGGGAGGATGTCATCAAGAGTATCGAACCACCAGTCCACCGGGGCAGGGTCCACGCCGAATAGGCCTTTGAGGCCGGTGATGTTCAGCCTTATCCTGCTATTGTTCTCCCACAGCCCATGGCTCCATTCCATCGTATCGTTCTCCAGGACGGTGGTGTTCCATCCAATGAACGTGTAGGTGGTCATGGGTCCCCCTGTCTGGCTTAACACAGGGGATTG
>DAOVJP010000082.1 GCA_030673205.1 Thermoplasmata archaeon | reverse complement strand
CAACAGGTGTTGTACAGCCGTCTTACCCGACTCAAACGGGCGATGCTTCACAAGAAGGCTGCGGAGGTCATCGAGAAGCTTCGGGAAGAGCGGTTGGGAGAATACGCGTCGACCCTGACCAGGCATTATCGGGAGACGAAGCTCTACGACAGGACCGCACGCTATGGTGAGATGGGTGGAGATAGAGCACAGGGGGCCAATTCCCCGGAGGAGGCTGCGGAACTCTACAAGATATCATTGGAGGCACTGCACAAGATGGGTGGAAAGCCCGAGATGGATGAGAATATCCATCTTAAGCTGTATTATGCCGCATATCTCATGGGCGATTGGGAACAGGCCAAGACCGATGCCCTATGTCTGCTCAAATTGGCTAACGAGGTGACGGGAGATGGCGCTGAGGAGAGAATAAAGAGAAAAGTCTCCAGAGCCCAGAGGCTGTTGGCCGAGATAATGGTGTATCAAGCACAATACGGGGAGGCGGAGGCCATACTCAGCAGGGTGTTGGAAGAGGAGGGGGAGGGGGGTGAGCCCATAGCCCTGGCCGAAGCGCATTATGGTCTGGGGAGGATACACCAGAGAAAGGGGAATCTGGATATGGCCATGCTCTCCTTCGAGAAGGGGTTGCAGGAGGCGGGGAAGGGCGGGGCCATGGCGCTCACCGCGAAGATAAACAACGACATGGGGGTCGTATATGATGGAATGGGCGAGTACAAAATGTCCATCCATTACAAGGAAAAGGCCTTGGCCGCCATGATGGACGTGGGCGATAGATATGAGATAGGCAGGGCGTTCAACAACCTGGGTGTGACCTACATGTACATGGGGGATGTGGACAGCTCATTGGAGAACCTGGAAGAGGCCATAAAGGTCTACCAGGAGATGGAGTGTGCAGAGGGCCTAGCCTATAGTCTTAGCAATGCGGCGGAGGAATATGTTGTCAAAGGAAGTTTGGACAAGGCCGATGAATACTGCCATAGGGCAATGCCCATATTCCAGAGGACAGGGGATAGGATAATGGAGGCGAACACGCACATGGTATATGGCATGATACATCACCAGAGGAGTTCTTGGGAGATGGCGGACTTCGAGTTCCAAAGGGGCGTGGAAATGGCCAAGGAGATGGACATACCCCAGCTGCTGGCCCAGATATATGGGGAATACGCCCGCATGTTGGCCTCCAAGGGGGATGTGGCTAAGGCCAGGGGTCTGTTCGAAGAAGCCCGGGAGATATGGGTCGAGATGGGAAACACATGCCGGGGCACCGAGATCCAGGATGAGATAGATAGCTTGGGATGAAGAAGCCCAAGTTTTAAGTAGCCACAGTTGTTCTTATAGCCGAGGGGAAACCCATGGTCTTAGAGAGGAGAGGAATGCCGGTCGGCATGGAACTTCAGCGCATCCTGCTGAAGGAGTTGGATGAATATGGTGTCACCGTTCTTAGGGACCAGTGTGCCGCCATGAGCAAGGACCTGCACACTCTACGGATAGAGGATGTACCGCGACTGTCCCGGCTCGTGGTGAAAGCGATCCAGCCCTCCGTTGGTTACGAACGGACCCAGCGCATAGAGAAGGAGATGCAGAAGTTCAAGATATTGGTAGAGCTCAAGGGCATGTCCGGAGAGAAGATGAGCGAGCACAACACCAGGAGAGAGGTGAACGCCCTGGTGGCCCTGGGTAACATATCCCGCACCATAGGGGATTGGGAGGAGGCCATAGGTTTCTACAAGAGATCCATGTCCAGAGCAAGGCCCATAAAATATGAGCTCAAGGAGGCCGAAGCCCTCCGAAGCCTCGGACACATCTATAAGAGAAGGAATAACTGGGACGATGCGACACGCTATTTCAAGAAATCCCTGGCGCTATCCAATCACATGCGGGACAACACCGGGATATCCGATGCCAACCGGGGCCTTGGCTATGTGGAGTGGAGAAAGGGGAGGTATGAAGGAGCTCTGGAATATTATGGAAGAGCTATGGAAGCCGCCCGGAAGGCGGGAGACGATGTTGCCGTAGGCACAACTCATTTGGAGTTTGGGTTGGTGCACAGCGATATAGGCCAACTGGAGAAGGCGAAGGAGGAATAGCTGAATGCCATAGAGGTGTTGACGGCGGCGAGGGAATACCAGCAGGCCGCCCGCGCCTACAACAACCTGGGCGACCTTTACCTCCAGTCGGAGGAATTCGACGAGGCAATTGAGTGTTTCTCCAAATGCAGAGAGGAATCGACCAAGATAAACCACCAGATGATGATAGGATGGGGTTGGTTCAACGAGGGAGAGTGCATGATCAAAAAGGGCGATCCGAAGGGGGGCATAGAATATTGCAAGAAGGCATTGGTCATCGTTGAAAAGCTCGATGACAGGATAGGCACCTATGCCGTGGAGAGGAACCTTGGCCTGGGATACGGTCTCATGGAAGATTGGGAAGAGTCGGAGAAGCACTTCAAACGCTCCAAGGAGATAATCGAGAAGCTGGATTCTCCATTCAATCTGGGCCACTTGTTATTCGAGATGGGACGGGTGGAGAAGTTCAGAGGAAGAAAGAAGAAGGCAATGGGAACATTCGCCGAATCAAAGAAGATATTCGAGGAACTGGGGGCTAGCATGTTCTTGAGGAGAATAGAGAGGGAGCAGGCAGGCCTTTGAGGCCCGCCGTCTACCCCTACCTCAGCAATCTCTTCCAAAGATGTTTTAGGGGGTAGTGCCATTCTGCGAGCATGGTACTATCCGATGCAGATATCAGAAAGGGAGAAGAGGTATCCATCACTCCCTTTAAAGACAAGAACCTGACGCCTAACGGCTATGACCTGACCATAACGGAGGTGT
Organism: Thermoplasmata archaeon; assembly: GCA_030673205.1. Classification (GTDB taxonomy): domain Archaea; phylum Thermoplasmatota; class Thermoplasmata; order JAGHBH01; family JAGHBH01; genus DAOVJP01. The sequence continues at coordinate 3,558 of DAOVJP010000082.1, read as the reverse complement.
ATATCCCTTCCACGGAAGAAAGGATAGAGGAGGGGGTGGCCAAGGTGCCTCCTAACACATGGTTCGCCGTTTCGACCGAAGAATATGTCAAATTGGGAAAAGGAGTATGCGGCCAGCTTTGGATAAGGACATCCTGGGCAAGGCGAGGCGTCATATCCTCGTTCGGCGTCGTCGATGCCGGGTTCAAAGGAACCCTCACGCTCTCAGCATTCAACGGCGGCACGAAGGAGTTAGACATCCCGATAGGGGAGCGCTTCGCCCAGATCGTTCTCCACGGACTGAGAAACGAGGCGGAGGAAGGATACGGGAAGAGGTCCGGCAAATACCAGGGCCAGAGAGGCGTCACCCTGGCCAGAGAAGAGTGAGGGTGGAGGAAGGAGGAGGATGGGGGAGATGATAGTAGAGGGAGGCCGATATGGGCCGTGAAGGACGATAGGCCATAGCAAGCCTGCGTCCCTATTGCTCCCACTCTTGTTTTGTTATGTCGCTGTGTGCGCTTATGGCGGCAACCGCCCCCGCGCCAGCGCCTGTGACGACCTGTCTGAGCCCCACGGAGTTATCACCCACAGCATAGACGCCGGGTACGTTCGTACGCTGTTCTAGGTCCACGATGATATATCCGCCATCGTCCATGTTCACGCCTAGGCTCTGCGCCAACTCGTTGGAGGGAGTTATTCCCACAGCCACGAACACGCCATCCACTTCCATGGTGCTCTCCGTTCCATCATCCACGTTCTTCAATGTAACAGAGGATAGGCGGTCTTCCCCGTTGAAGGATGTCGCCACGGTATTCCACAATACCTTTCCTCCTTTCTTCTTGAATATGTCCTCCAGGAACTTCTCGCCCCTGAGCTTGTCCCGTCTGTGTGCCAAGCTGGCCTCTTTCACCCCCGTGTCCAATAGATAGGCGGCCTCGGCCAAGGCCGTATTGCCGCCACCTATCACGAGGATTTTCCTGTCCTTGAAGAAGAAGCCATCGCAGGTAGCACAATAGGACACACCTTTGCCGGATAGCTCTTCTTCTCCGGGAACGTTCAATTTTCTATGAACGGCGCCCGTAGCCAGGATGATCTTCTTAGCCAGATACGGCCCCCCTTTTGCATCGAGTAGGAAATCATTGCCCTGGCGTACCACTTTTGTCACTGGCGCCCATTCCTTTATATCTGCATAGTTCTCGGCGTGATTTTTGAAGGCGGTCATCAGGTCCGATCCTGATATGGATTTGAATCCAGGATAGTTCTCTATGGACGGTGAAAGGGATGTCTGGCCGCCCACCATCTTTGACTCAAAGACCACCGGGGAAAGGCCGCTCCTTCCTGCGTATATCGCCGCTGCCAGGCCCGCAGCGCCCGCGCCTATTATCGCAACATCCATCTTCTCTTTTGCCTCTTCCATCCTGCCACTCTCCTGACATATACGAATGTGATATGGGGCTTGATGACGATACCGTTCAGGATACTTATATTGTTCTTTATCATACGATTTATGCTATCTTCTGCCCTAGCCATATCATGCCTGGCTTCAGCCTTTCCTTTTCGTGCCTGGGCATGCAAGTGCCATCTACAAGAACGGCTTGAACTTTGCTTCGAGCATGGGTTTTGGAAGGGCCCCTACGATACGGTCTACCAGCTTTCCGTCCTTGAATATGAGGATAGTAGGTATACTCTGTATGCCATAGGTCATGGAGACCTCCCGGTTATCGTCCACATTGAGCTTTCCAAAGGTTATGCGATCCGCATATTCTTCCGCAAGGCGGTCGATGGTGGGTCCGAGCATCTTGCATGGGCCGCACCATGGAGCCCAGCAGTCCACCACCAGGAGCGGGTGGGCGGTCATTGTGTCCTTGAACGAGCTGTCCGTGAGTTGCATGGGTCTTGTCATCTTTCTCACCTTAGATAAGGATGAGGAGGAGGGAGTATAAAACGGTTTTGCCTTAAATGTGCACAACCGATAGAGGGGAGGGCACTTTCACACTTTCGGAAGACCTATATCCTCCCTTATATATCACCGGCTCATATGCAGTTCTATCGCTGCAAGGGCGATGCCGACGGAGAGGCGCCTCTTCTCCAACGGCCCGAATAAACAGAGGTGAAAAAGAATGAAAAACGAAGACAAAATTGCGCCTATGATAGAAGAGATCGCAAAGGCGCTTGAAGGAAAAGAAGTGACAAAAGAAGAGATAGAGAACGAACTACACGTCTACATGGACGAATATCATGTGGACCCCTGGGTTGCCAAGAGGAGCATAGTCAAGAAATACGGTGGCGATGTGAACCTATTGTGGGGCATGGACTGGACAAAGATACAGGCTATGATCCCATCGAACAGCGTGAACTTCCTCGCCAGGGTGGTATCCGCCAACCCCAAGGAGATCGAGGGGAACGAGGGCCCGAAGAAGATCGTGTACGGCATATTCGGAGACGAGACCGCCACGGTGCCTTTCACATTGTGGGAAGGGGAGTTTCCCTTCGAGAAAGGAGAGGTCGTGCGGGTGAAGAACGCCTATGTGAAAGAATGGCAGGGTCAGAACCAGATCAACATGGGCGCCCGGACCGTATTGGAGAAGGCGGAGGACGATACCATCCCATCGGTATTCAACCGCGCCCCAATCGAAGCAAAGATAGGGGATCTGAAGGATGGCATGAGGAATGTCACCGCCCAATTTCGTATCATAGAGGTTGGAGCTAGAGAAGTAACGGTGGGCGATGCCATGAAGACCGTGTTCTCCGGCATAGCGGGAGATGACACAGGAATGGTGCACTTCTCGGCCTGGTACGACTTTGGCCTGGTCGAGGGGGGAGTATACAGCGTCACCGGCTCCTATGTACGGGCCTGGAGAGGAACGCCACGACTTACCTTCGACGAGAAGGGGACGTGTGAGAAGCAGGCGGATGACGCGCTACCCCCTGCGGAAGATATTCAGGATGCGAAGGGAATGAGCATAGCCCAGCTTATAGAGCACGGGGGAGCCGTGGGCATACGGATACGAGGCGTTCTCATAGACATAAAAAAGGGAAGCGGTCTGGTGCTTCGCTGCCCCGAATGCAACCGTGTCACCCAGAAGGGAATGTGCATGGTACATGGAAAGGTGAAGGGAACTAACGATCTCAGAATAAAAGGCGTGTTGGATGATGGGACCGGTGCTGTGACCGTGATACTGGGAAGAGAACTCACCGAGAAATTATCCGAAAGGAAGATGGACGAGTTCATCACAGAAGCCCAGGATGCCATGACCAATGAGGTGGTCAGAGACTATCTCATCAGTAAACTGCTGGCTCGCCCCCTGGAGGTCCGTGGGAACGCGGCCAAGGACGACTTCGGCGTCATGGTGATAGCCGAGGACGCCTCCCCGCCAATGATAGACCTGGTCAAGGGAGCTAGAGACATGCTCCAATCCATAGAAGGAGGTGCCTAGATGGAAAGAGAACCCGCTTGGAGAATATTCGCACGGGAGTTCAGTGATGCCACTGTCTCCATCCAGGGGACTGAGGAGAAATCGCCCCACTACCTGCTCTCCCCCACCGGGGCCAAGGTGAATAGGGTCCTGGCCACTGGAGT
>DAOVJP010000162.1 GCA_030673205.1 Thermoplasmata archaeon | reverse complement strand
TGTATAAGAGACTTGCCATGTGGCGCGGGGTGTGTTGCAACTTCCTGTCCTACGTCGGGGTCCATGTTGTTGGTTGGTTGCACTGGATCGCGATGCCGTTGGCGTTCCAGTCCAGTTGGTATGTGAAGCCGAATGCGGATTCTTGGATTATGATATCTTCTTCTCCTGTGCCGTAGTAGAATTTCCAGGTTTGTGTTGTCTCGTCCCAGTCCGCAACGCCGCATATGTCTGGGTTCTGCGTCATTATGTCGCTGGCGTTGATCGTGCCTCCTTCTGTGTAAGGGATGGCCACGGTGCTCCAGCCTACGCTAACACTTATTTCCAGGGGCGCTGTGAACGGTGTTCCTCTGGGGAGCCAGTAGGCGGGGCCAGGAAGGTTTTCGAGTGTGATCGCGTAGGATGTGGAATTTTCTAGGGCAAAGTTCTCGGTTGGCCAACCGGGCGTCCAGTCTATCCACCCGCTCCCTGCGCAATATGAGATATGGCTCACGTTTGCTCCAGTGTCCTCTTCTATCAGTGCAGCTAGATCGGCTGCGAACAATTCTCCGAGGTAGCATGGGAGGGAGATGTGATTTATTCCTTCCACGAAGATCATCATATCCTCGGCAGGGAATACCACGTCTTTGTTGATGTCCATTAGCACAGGATATTCATTTGCTTGGTAGAGTCCGTCTTTCTTTATGGTTATGCTATGCGGTGTCCAGAAGGTCTTTGTTCCCTCATTCCCCACTATATATTCTGTGGTTGGTATGTAGGATGTGGCGCCATATCGGTTGGTCTTTCCTGCCCAAACAAGGCCTGTGGTGCCGTTGATCCAGACATCTGCGTAGTCTATGGGTGTGCCGTCGGGTTCTTTCACGATTATGCGGAGATTCCATTCTTGCCAGATGGCTCCTATGTTGTTGTTGGTGCCGATGGTGTTGTTCGTGTAGAGGTCGTGGCCGTCCAGTGTGTCGGTTCCCAGTAGGTGTATGCTCCAGTCGTTGAGGTCTAGGTTGTTGTTTCTCACCAGGGGGCGATCGAAGTATCCGGGCCACTGGTGTTCTATGTATATTCCTGTGCCCGAGTATATTATCGTGTTGTGTATTATGGTGGCGTTCCCTTCACAGATGTACACTCCTTGGGTGCAGTTCTCTATGGTGTTGTGTGTTATGGTGGCGGTCGCCTGGGTGATGATTATTGCTTTGTTGGAGTATTGTATGGTGTTGTTATCTATGAGGAGGTTTGCTTCGTTGGTGATTTTGATGGCTTCGCATGATGGGGACATGGTGTTGTTGCTTACTCTGCCGTTGGCGGAGTGGCCATAGATGTCTATGGTTCCGTCGAACCCTATGTGGTCTGTGAAGTTGAGGGTTGAGTCCGACGCGGTTATGATGGCATGGTTTGTGGCCAGGTATGAGTTATGGTGCATGTCCAGGATGCTGTTGAATAACAGGGCGTTGTTGCGGTATCCGAACGAGTTGTTCCACACGTTTGCCTGGGAGTCGTAGGCGCAGAGGAATTCCATGTTGTCAGGTATGCCTTCGCCCAAGAACACACTATCAGATAGAGAGACACAGGCACCATCGCACAGATAGACCGCTACGGGCCAACCGCTCAAGTTACATCCTCGTATCTCCATAGACGCATTGCTTATGTGCAACCCATAGTTCGCCCACTTCTGCGGGCCAGAAGGAGGAACAGGAGAATGGAAATATCCCGTTCCCAACACATCCCCATCCACTATAGAGATGTTGGTGGAATTGCCCACCACCACACCGTTCCAATTCCCCCAAATATAGTTATCCGCCAGAACAGTCCCATTACTGCCCAACACAGTTATGCCCTCGTCATATATCCACCAAGACACACCCCCACCAGGAGGCGGACGAACAACCCCTCCGCCAGGGCCGCTCCAATCGCCGGGGAGGCCGGGCATCACCGGAGGCTCCCACGGAACATAAGGATAATACTCCGCCGCAAACTGAGAGAACACATTCCCAGAAACAACAGAACCACTCCGATCCAACACCAGACCAAACACCGAATCCGTGAAACTGTTATCCCTCACCGACACATTGCTCAAATACAGATACGCACCCGTCCCATTATACCTATACAAAGACATGTTGAACGGATACGCATCCACCACCTCCACACTCGTACACATATGAGAAACGAAAGAATTGTTAGCGATCACACCACCGTCTCCCCCCTCCCAAAAGAGACCATACGTGTTAGATTGGAAAGTGTTGTTATCCAATTTGGCAAGAGAGTCGTTCCCCCAGAAGCCAAGATGGTTTTCTACAAAAACATTATTTCGGCTTATAGTGACATTAGCCTCATGGTTGGCTATCATTCCATAAATATTTCTTTCGAAATGGTTGCGATATACGTTTTGAATAGCTTCATCAATCAAACTGCTATCTCGATAGTGAATAGAGAGCCCATGAATATTCTCCAAGAAAGTATTGTTTTCTATTATTATAGGGTGTATCCAATTATCGTCGGGTATGGAAGATACTTCACAAACAAAGCAACCATGCTCATTGCCAAAGAAACTGTTATCCTCTATTGTGTATCCTCCTGATGCCGAGTTATCTATCAGCCCGTACTTACTGAAAGACAAGGTGTTGTTGCTAACACTCGCCATAGCTGGGACAACGATTCCTACCTCTGTGTTCCCAACACATGTGTTCTTACATATAACGGGCTCCTGACCAAAATGGTGGAACTTTATGCCAACTTGATTATCATTACATGTGTTATTCTCTACCTTAGCAAGCTGATGCATATATCCCACGTAAATGCCATTACCGGAGTTTCCGTTACATGTGTTGTTATAAAGATACCCACTGCAAGAGAAACTATTAGATCCCTCTATACATATGCCTTCCCCATTATTGCTGCAAGTATTATTGAAATATCTGTTGTGAGGCCAGCATTCATAATCTAAGATGCCCCGGAGAATGTTGTCTTCAATTGTATTGCTCTCTATGGTGTTGCTAGTGGACAAATGAAGGCAGATGCCCTGATGAGAGTTACCTGTGACGATGTTGTTGACGACAATGTTGTTGTTGTTGAAGGAATAGAGAATGATGCCAGTGTTGGTGTTGTTGATGGCGGTGTTGTTGGCGACAACGTTGCTGTCGGAGGTTTCGAGGTAGATGCCACAGGCGTTGCTGGCAACAATATTGTTGGCAACAATATTGTTGTTGCTGGAGGTTTCGAGCCAAATGCCCTGATGGGTGTTGTTGTTGGCGGTGTTGTGTGTGATGTTGTTGTTGCTGGAGGAATAGAGAAAGATGCCATGATAAGAGCTGCCTGTGACGGTGTTGTTGGCGACAACGTTGCTGTTGCTGTAGCTATAGAGCAGGATGCCAAGAAAGTTACCTGCGGCATTATTGTCAACGATAGAGGTATTGAGCGAAGCATATAATCTTAGCCCCTCAGAGCAATTCGCAATCGAGTTTCCTTCAACCCTTCCTGGTTGCCAGTATGGAACCCCGTCTTTCATCAGGAGATAAAACTGGTTATCCAGCGGAGTGACGCTCTCCCCGCCAACAAACACCATACTTGTTTCCTCGCCGTCGAGGTACAGGGTGAACTCGACTTCATCCGCCCCTGGAACCATGTTGCTACTCCAGAAGCCTGGAGCTACGGTGGTGTTGTTCTCTATTGTGTTCCCATCGTAGGTGGCGGTCCAGTTGAAATAGTGTGTATCACCAGGTTCTCCGCTCATGACGACGACCCAGGCTTCCGAATCAGTATCGTAGTGGATGTAGTATCCGAGGTCGCTACCAGCCGTATAATCGGGCGTTCCAGACGCCTCGATCATCCCTTCCACGTTCTCTACATAAATCCCGTTGCTGGCGTTGTCGAACGTGTTCTCTCTGATCGGCCCCAGGAGGTTGCCGTTCACCCTGATCCCATCGGCCCCGATGTTGCTGAAATGGTTCCCTTCGAAAAGCGTGGTGGTGCTCACCGCCACCGCCCCGTTCCCGCCGCCATCGAAGACGCAACCCCGCACCTCGACCACATCTGGCGCGTCCATGATTCGCAGGCCATCCCCTGTGTTGTTCAGGAACTCCGCGCCCTCCACGGAGACTAAGGAATGGTCCACGTATATCCCGGCCTCGGCGCTCTGCTCAAACACGCCACCAATGATCCGCGGGCTGCCGCCATTGACCACATGGATGCCGTTGCCAAGCCCCTCGGCGCCAGCGCCTATGATCCTCGTGTTCCTGAACACCGGGGAGGAGCCGTTGACAAAGACGTTGTGGGTCTTGCCGTACCGGATGCTGGAGTTCTCGAACCGCGCAATGCTGTCAGGATGGAGCTGAATGCCACCCTCCTCGCCATCAGTATCGTTGCCCCACATCCACCACACGACGCTCTCATTCATATGTGGGCTCGTGATATTGAGCCACGAGTGCACGATGAACTTGTACGGGTTGTCCTTGAGTGCTGCGGTGATGATGGAACTGACCACGTCC
>DAOVJP010000224.1 GCA_030673205.1 Thermoplasmata archaeon | reverse complement strand
TCACCTCTACGGTGAGGGCTATGGGATACTCGTAGTCTCCTAGCAGCGTATCTTCAAGAGAGCGATGAAGCATGGGAAGGATGGAAGGATTAGGGGTTCTTAATGCCTGTCATCCATCGTTCTCGTCTGTGCCCCTAGCGTCGTTCCCTTTTTTCTCTTCCGCCACGCCCTCTTCCGTTTCCCTCTCTTTCAACCCGAATATCTCCTGTATGATGTGCTCGACCCCCTCCAATTCATTCAGGTTTCCCTTCCAGGTGTCCAGTTGGGACCCGTATCTCTCTTCTATAGCTCGCAGCAATGCCTTGAATTTCTTACGGAAATAGGGGGGTAGGTCGCCGGACACTACCATGGCCGTCATCAATCTGTCTCCGCGCTCCAAGAGTATCTGCTTCTCTCCGAACACTATGCCTTGAAGGGTGGAATCTCCCAGGCTGTTGAATGATACTTCCACGAAATCCTGGATGGCCACTAGCATGCCTGCCAATATGTCCTCGTCCACGTCAGGGGATAGGTGGTGGGTGACGCTGGTGATCAGAAGCCCGTTCTTGTGCATGAGGAATACGTTGTCTATGAGAAGAAGGGAATCATCCTCTCCCTCCAATGTCTTTGCATCTTTCGCTATCTCCAGGTTCCTTCTCTGCGTTAAATTCTTCAAGAACTGCTCGAACCGGCCAACCTCCAAGCCCTTCCCAGGAGGAACATGTCTTATAGCATCTAGCTCCCCCTCGTCGAGCCATGTGCCGCCGCAATGGGCGCAGTAGTCCACCTCCACATGCCCTATGGTCCGTATGGACATTGCCTTGCCGCATTTTGGACAGGGGAGTTCTCGGTATGCTTCGAGGTTGTGTCCGGTGAGGGCTCCGAGCTCGCCCTCGTCAAGCCATACGCCTCCACACTTGGTGCACAGGTCTATCTCCACCCCTGAGACCACTGTGGCCTTCATCTCTTCGTCGCAAAGCAGACATTTCATGGTGGGGGAGCATCTCATTCGTCCTTTATATACTCTACCAGCGGAAGTTTATAGGAGGAGCGGGATTCCCCCCTATGGTCCGATACATAGTTCTGGAGGGGATCGATGGCTCTGGAAAGACCGAGGTTGCCAAACGCCTCTCCGCTTTGACCCCCGACTACATGCTCACAAGGGAGCCAACGGAGCGGTTGGGGCCGGTCATCATGGTAAATGATTCGCCCTGGGCAGATGTGTTGCTCTTCGCCGCCGATCGTGCCCTCCTCATGGAGGATGTGAACAGATGGTTGGGGGAGGGGAGGGGGGTGATATCCGACCGTTCCATATATTCCAGCATGGCCTACCAGGGGGCGGCGTTGAAGGATGACCTAGGAGGGCTGCACGGTGCGTTCAAATGGATAGAGGAGGTGAACAGACCATTCCTCTTGCAGCCGGACACGGTCCTCCTGCTGGACCTGCCTGTGGACATCGCAATGAGCAGGGTTTCCGATAGAGGGGACGCCACGAGGTTCGAGAGGATGAGTTACCTCGAGGACGTAAGGAGTGCCTATGCCATTCTGGCCGAGGAGAACGGGTTCAAAATAATAGATGCGACGAGATCCCTGGACGAGGTGGTCCGTCTCTCTGCAGAGGCTTTGGGCCTATAATTCCATACCGCACAGGGGGCACACATTCTCTTTGCCCGAGATCTCTATGCCGCACCGGGGGCAGTTCTTCTCAGAATCTTCGGGTGGCGGCGGGGGGGCTGAGGACAACTGCTCCAGCATATCGCCCAATCCTACATTCTGCTTTTTTTCACCTTCCTCTTCCACCGTGATAAGATCTATCTCGATGATCTCCTCTTTTCCCCCTCCTTCCTCCTTCCGCCCATCTTCCTCCTCTTTCCCTTCTTCCTCTTCTATTTCCCACCCCATCTCTGCAGTGACTTCTGTTGTTGGTTCTTCTGTTGTTGGTTCTTCTTTTTCTGCAGCTTCATCTTTTATGTCTGCTTCTTCAAGCTCTTCTTCGCTTGTTTCTTCTGCAGTTTCTTCAGCTAGTTCTTCTTCTGTCGTTTCTTCTTCTGTTGTTGGTTCTTCTTCTATCGTTTCTTCTTTTGCAGTTTCCTCTGCCGTAGATTCTTCTTCTGCCACTACAGTTTCCTCTGCCACTGCCTCTGCCACTATCTCTTCCACTGGCTCCTCAGTATTCTCTTCTTCCGCCGAGGGGACCTCTTTCTTTCCGCCTATTTGTTCCTCCTCTGGTTCTTCGTCCCCCTTCTTCCCTTCTTCTTTCTCCTCCTTCTTTCCTTTCTTCCCCCCCTTTGATCCGGACTTCTTTCTCCTGCTGGACCGTCTGTCGTCGCCCATCTTCTCCTTCTCCACCCTCCCCTGGGCCGACTGGAATTTAGAGATATCGGGGGCAAGTTCGGTTGCCTTGGTAAAAGCCTCTCTCGCCTTCTCTTCCTCTCCCTGCTCTGACAGGGCACGGCCCTTGTAATACCAGGCTAGAGGATTATCGTCCGCAAGATCTATGGCCTGCTGGAAATGTTCCAAGGCACTTTCCGTATCCCCATCTTTGAGGAGCATTATCCCGCGGTTGAGCCATCCATAGGGCTCCTCCCTATCCTTCACAACAGCGGTGTCCAGGGAATCCTGGGTCTCATCCATCTCGCCCAGGCTGTGCAGGGATACTCCGCGGTTGTTCCATGCAAGGGAATGGCCAGAATATAGTTTGGTAGCTCTCTCGAACGCCTGCAATGCCTCCCTTGGTTCTCCCCGGACATGTAGGGCTACTCCTCGGTTGTTCCAGGCGGTGGCGCTGTTGGCGGAGGAGCTGACTGTCTCCGTGAACCTGTCCAGTGCCTCCTCAGTATCATCGTTCAAAAGCAAACACAGGCTCTCCAGGTTCTGCACCAGCAGCAATCCCTCCTGGAGGGAATTGGCCTGTTCCATGACCTCCACGGCCCCCACATATTCCCCTTCATCCAACAGATCGCATCCACGGCGGCCCCACCCTATCCACAGCTGTGGTCTTAGCTCAGTGATCTTGGTGCTTGCGTGGGTCTTCTCCTCCACATATTTCCCTCGGTGGAAGGCTTCCTCCCTGTTCAACAGGGCAATGGTAGAGCGTGGGTTTATTCTCAGAGCGGTGTTATACGCCTCTAGGGCTCCCTCGATCCTACCGAGATGGTACAGTGCATTTCCTTTCAACACCCATAACGCATCATCCCTCTCGTCTATGGCCAGGGCTCTTTCGCAGGCCTCAAGGGTATGGGCGCTCCTTCCCAGTAGATACAGCAATCGTGCGGTCTTCACCAGGTTGTCGAAGTCTGTGGGGAATGTCATCTCTCCCTCTTCCTTCTCCGGCGGAGGCGCCTCGACCTCTTTCTCCCCCTCTGCGTTCATCAATATAGCATCTATCTCCTGCAGGAACACGTTGATCCCTTTCTT
>DAOVJP010000279.1 GCA_030673205.1 Thermoplasmata archaeon | reverse complement strand
ATGAAGGGGAGAACCCCCCATCCCTTCGTGGTCGCTTCCCTGGCCGTAGTCCCAAGCTATGTTTCATATCTATCTGCATTGAACTACTATGGAATATCGGACCAGGTTCCCAGAGTGGTCCAGATGGCAACCACCCTCAGAGCAGAACCATTCACATACGGGGGGATGAGGATGGAATATCACATCCTCCGACCCGACAAGTTCTACGGGTACGGCCCGGAGCACTTCGCCCCCCTGGAGGGCTTGGTGGCGCTGCCTGAGAAAGCCCTAATTGATTCTTTTGACCGCCCCGCTCTTGTTGGAGGAGGACAAGAGGTGGTGAGACTCCTGCTATCTTCTGTCCGGGATATAGATATCAGAAGAATGAGAACGCTGCTCAAGACATTTCCATCAAGGTCTACAATATCAAGGATATGCTATATCCTTGAGAGGAACGGTCATGAAAGCGATAGTCTCCGATCCCTGGGCTCCAAGACCTACATCCCCCTGGTGCCTGGAGGGAAGAGCGAAGGTAACCTGGATAAGGGCTGGAACGTGTATGTGGACGAGGGGGTGATACCACGCTCACCAGAGAACAGTTAGAGACCATCGCCAGGCGAGATGGTGTGCCCCTGCACGTAGTGGAGAGGGACTACGTCCAATGCCTATATCTCAGAGAGATATTTGAACTGGCCGAGAGCCTCGTGTTCAAAGGAGGCACGGCGCTGAGACACGTCCACGGACTTGATAGATACTCGGAGGACTTGGATTTCAACCATCCGGAGGACCGCGAGACCATAATCTCGTTGACCAAAAAGGCCGCAAAGAGACTGGAGCGCTATGGCATACGTGCAGGGAACAGAGATCTCAGATGGAGCACTACCGGACTCGGCTTCTCACTCTCATTCCAGGGCCCGCTCTACAGAGGCGCTTCTCCCTCCAAAGGAAAGATACGGGTGGACATAAGCACAAGAGAAGAGGATGCACCCTCGGAGAACGCGCTCGTGCGAACCGATTACGCAGATGTCAAAGGTTTCTGGGTCCGTGTGCTCACACAGGAGGAACTAGCCGCCGAGAAGTTCCGCGCCTTGGTGATCAGAGGCAAGCCCAGAGATCTCTTTGACCTATGGTATCTCTACAGGCATGGAATGACACCGGACAAGAAGACAGTGGAGAAGAAGCTTGCCCTATACTCTATGGACCTGGCCAAGATGAACACCGAGGAGATATTGGAAAAAGCGACCGCCCAATGGGAACAGGACATATCCATACTCCTGCGGCAAAAACCCCCTCTGGACGTGGTGATGGAGGATATTAAAGGATTGTTCAACGAGATACTGGACGAGGGGTGAGGATACACGCGACTATGAACGCGGCGCTCACATGGATACCGGGCACACCGCCTGCCAATAGGCCACGGGCCCCCTGCCTGCTCAAACCCAACCGCGCACCCCCCTAGAATATACTGATACACCGCGCTACCTACCTGGCATTTGGCTCATCTCTTCTTTTCCAGGGCGGTGAGATAGAGGGGGGCACTATCTTTGTTCATGAGATAGAGTCGGGCGAAATGGTATGGCTTCGTCAGCTTTTTGCCAGGGGAGACGGTTGCCTCGAAGCCGTAGTATTCCTTTCCTTCCTTGCAGACCACGTCTATCTCCTTTTTCTGTTTCCAGTAGTATACCTCTGCTGTCCTGGCTATGTTGGAAGCGACCGCTGCTTCCAGTATGGTGTCGGTCAATATCTCCACCCTGGCGTAGTCCGAGAAAAGCCTGTAGAGGAAGGGGTCGATGAAATGGACCTTCCTGTTCTTTTTGCGGTCTATGCTGCCGTCTTGCTTCAGAAGGCTGAGGGTTAGGGTCACGAACAGGCTCTCCAGGGTCTCGACGTATGTGCGGGCGGTGTTGGGCGAATTGATGCTGGTCTCGCTCGATATGCCGTTCCAGCTTATGGGCGTGCCCCTGGACCTGAGAATATATGAGAGAACTTCCTTCATGTACCGGTCGCTTCTTCCCGCATGGCTCCAATCCCCTCGGACCCAGTCTAGGTATGTCCTGAAAGTCTCCGGGGTTATTGTGCCGTAGGACCTCCAGTCCTTTATGGTGTTGGGAAATCCTCCTGTATGCAAATACTCTCCAAACAGCTCTTTCAGGCTTTCACCTTGCATTTTGTTGGCCGAGGCGTTCTTTTCCAGGTCCGCCAGACCGCCATGTTCGATCTCTGTATTTCCGATGAACCTTGCGTATTCTGAGAACGATAATGGCAGAAGCCTATAGTCCACACCATTTCCTCTTCTACCGGGGAAAAGCTCCTTGTGCCTTTCCAGTTCCATGCTGGCAGACCCAGTCACCACCACCACGTCCTTTGTCAGGAGTCCTCTGTCGATCCTTTCCTTTAAGGCCCGCCACCATTCCTTCACCATGGTCACCTCATCCAGAAAGATGATGGACGATCCGACACCCCATGCGGATCTAGCTTTGAGATAATTGTCTATGATCTCCCCGAGCTCTCTATGGTCTATCAGACTGTCGCAGGAATAGTAGAATATGCTCTTCGGGTCGTTCTTCTTCAGAAGCTTGTGTATCATGAGGTGTACTGCGGTGGTCTTTCCCACCTGTCTCGGGCCGAAGAGAAAGTGGAGTGAAAATGGTTTAGTCGTCATCTCGTCCACCAGATCCGGCACCCAATTTATCTCAGATCCGAGCCACTCGTTGTATTTGAAACTGGTCTCTTTCTTCCACCAGGGGTTATATCTTTCCACGATGCATCCGCTCCATGTTCAT
>DAOVJP010000477.1 GCA_030673205.1 Thermoplasmata archaeon | reverse complement strand
GGAGGGAAAGGCCATAATCGGATGCTCAGGAGGGATCGACAGCACCGTTGCCTCCATATTGGTCAGCAGGGCCATAGGGGACAGGTTGAAGGCCATCTATGTTGACACTGGCTATATGCGGAAGGACGAAGGACGGGATGTGGAGGCCATATTGAAGGATATGGGCGTCAACTATGCCATGGTCAATGCCAGCCAGGAATTCTTTGACGCATTGAAGGGTGTGACCGAGCCTGAGACGAAGAGGAAGATCATAGGGGAGAGGTTCATCCGAGTCTTTGAGCGAGAGGCAAAAGGATGGGAATCAAAGTACCTGGTCCAGGGGACCATCGCTCCGGATTGGATAGAGAGCGGTGACGGCGTACGGGACACCATCAAATCCCACCATAACGTCGGTGGACTGCCCAAGGAGATGGGATTGGAACTGGTGGAGCCTCTGAGAGACCTCTACAAGGACGAGGTGAGGAAGGTGGGACATGCACTGGGCATCCCCTCCGCCGAGAGACAGCCCTTTCCAGGGCCGGGTCTGGCCGTGAGAATAATGGGGGAGGCGACCGAGGAAGCGGCGGAGATAGTGAGGGAGGCGGGAGCCATCGTCGAGGAGGAACTGGAAAAAGGAGCGGAAGAGGGGAAGATGGAGATCCCCTGGCAGTATTTCGCCGTGCTGCTTCCACAGAAGACCGTGGGCGTCCAGGGCGATGTGCGGGCATATGGCTACACCGTGGCCATCCGCGCCGTGCAGTCCGTGGATGGAATGACCGCCGCATACAGCAAGATCCCCCATGAAGTGCTTGAAAAGATATCCGTCAGGATAACGAACACACTGGCCGGGAAGGTGAATCGAGTGGTATACGACGTGACACACAAACCTCCGGCAACCATAGAATGGGAATAGAACGAAGGAAAGGCACGATAATGCCCCGTGTGGGCATATCTCCAAATGCCCAATACGATGCATCTTCAGTACGAACTGTTATATAATGGCCTACTATTGTTCTCTTTGGTGACATTCTATGGCAGTAAAAGGCAGATCGTATCTCGAGAATGATACGCTCAAACTCATCCATGAGCTGAAAAAAGACCCGACCCGCAGCCTCAGGG
>DAOVJP010000423.1 GCA_030673205.1 Thermoplasmata archaeon | reverse complement strand
GGGTTGCCTTGTTAGCGATACTAGCCTGCCCGGTCAATCCGTCATCGAACCACAGGTCGAAATCGAGGGTGCCTATGTTCGCATCCCATCCGTTGTTGTGCCTGCAGTCGAATATGATCGTTATGACCTCGGTCAGGAGGCCAGTGTCCACATCGACCTTGGCGTTCAACAGGTTCCGCTGGGAGGGAAGGCCGTAATCGACGTACATGGCCACGGCGTCTATGTGTGGATAGAGCGTGTCCGTGTTGATGGGCTGGCCGGTCTCTGTCGTGGCATATTTGACGCCAGCGGAATTTCCGAATGCCAGCCAATATGCCGGGCTATTCTCCACCTTGTAGGCGACTGTGTTCAGTACGCTTCCAGGTATCGCAGTTCCGGTGATATCGGTGGCGTTGAATGAGATCACGCTCACCCCTATATGATCTATCAGTTTCACTACCATACCCTTGCCGATCCCATCATATCCAACGATAGCGGCTTCCATCGTTCCCGCGGAGTTGGGAGCGATCGAGACGGAGTTGAATGTTGCTATCTTGCCCCATAGGTAGGGCTCGTAAGCTCGGGTGACGTTGGCGCCAGTCTGGTCCACGATGTATATGGAGGATAGCTGGCCAGTGACTACGAAATAGTCTAGCCCTGTACCGGACGGATAAGCATCTACGCCATAGAAAGGCGCGCCGGCCACGGGGTTCATCGGGCTACCGGTGACAGTTCCGAAATCAGTGTCGAGCCAGGCCTGGGAGATGTTGTACATGACGCCGTTTCCACCGTTGTCATATCCCACGATAAGATATTCGCTGACGAGGGACTGTGTAAGTGCCACATCCATAAGCGTATCTCCGGCGACAAGACCGGGTATGAGGCCGCCAGCATATGCCCATGCGCCTAGTCCAGCTGCATCACTCTGGTCCCAGAAGTATGCGACAGGGGCGGGGCCTGCAGCCCAGCCTACGACCAGTAGGTCGGCGCCGCCAACGCCATCGAACACAACTTCCACTTCTTCCAGGATCTCGCCGACGCCAACAGGTGTTACGGATACTGTTGGATATGCTGCAAACGCTCCTCCCGACTGGTAGTAGTATATGTTGTCGAATGTGTTTCCTGATCCATCTCCGACGACGATGAACCCGCCGCCGATGGGGTCGTATGCCGCACCGTACCAAGTATCTCCGACGGCACTATTTGCGTCTGCTCCTCCCATGAGGGGCATTGGCGCTACACCAGAAAGATCGGCATCTGTGAACTCCCACACCGCTCCTTGTCCGCCCATATCCTGTCCCACGGCGATCCCCCACGAGCCATCAGGCGTCCACGCAACATCTTGCACGGTTTCGCCCGATTGACCAATAGCGATCAAAGGATTCTTTTCTGTGTCCCCGGCATCTGTGTTCGGCGCGTGGAATATTCGCATGAACCCGACGCTCACCAGTGCAATTACAACAACTATACAACCTACTGTTCTCCGCTCCATAATGATCGACCTCTTATCCGAAATGGATAGAAGGGTATGGGTGAAAATGGTATATATATGTTCCGAGGGCGGCTGGGCATGGGAGGGTGAGAAGGGATGTAGGGAGAGAAGGGG
>DAOVJP010000160.1 GCA_030673205.1 Thermoplasmata archaeon | reverse complement strand
TATTCCCTCCGCTAGCCTGATGCCAGGAATTCGCGGCACGAGTGAGGTCCCTGGGGGCGAAATTAAGGCGTTCCTCGGTTGCAAAACTGCCATCAGGGAAGGGCGCATAGGCCGCTTCTCCCATGAGATTCGGCACCAGAGAGAGGGTCTCCCCCTGGGTCTGGGCCTTTTTGGAATCGAACAAGAATCGGATCTCTATGGGGCTGCTCGAGCCAGCCTCTTCATCCAGAAGCCCGGTGACATCCTTTATCCACCCATCACTGCCCTCATCTCTGCTAAGAGGCTTCGCACCATATATTTGAGCCCCGACGTATTCATCACTCCTCTCAACATAGAACTCCACTGCGCTCACATAACCCATTTCCGCCGAGCTAGCGCTTCCAGCTCCAGGGTATATCTCCTCTGCGTCCAGAATGCCGTTCCTGTTGGTATCGAATCTCATGATGGCCTTGGCCCTGAGCTCTTCCGCCGCCTCCCCGGTTATCTTCCAATTGATATGGCCTCCGCCTCCCAGGCTTGAGACGCCCAATAGTTCCATGTCGGTGCTAACGTGTGTGTTCCCACCCGTCTCCCCGTTAGAAACCACGAACGCTCCGAATGTATGGAGGAGGAAACCAAAACAGACCATGATGGCCGCGAACCTGATAATAGAGTAACGCATGCAGTATTCCTCATGGCCAACATATATGCTAGGTGATAAAAACCTTCCGACAAGGTTTAAGGGAAGAAAGCGTTTCCCATCCATGGACATCCTCCCAGTGCCGGGCCTCCCTCTTCTCTTCCTAAAAAAAGAGAGAACGCTCGTAGCGGCCGACCTTCACATAGGGATAGAGAAGGAGTTTAGAGAAGCGGGGGTGACCATCCCGCCGCAGTGGCCAAGGATGGCAGAGACCCTGATCGCTGCGTTGAAAGAGAACGGGGGGGAAAGGATACTGTTGCTGGGAGATGTGAAACATCGCGTCCCTTCGATCTCCTTCACCGAAGAGAAGGCCGTCCCTATATTTTTCCGGAGAATAATGGAGGAGGCAGAGGCGCATGTGATCCCCGGAAACCATGACGGCCATCTAAGAGCGCTCCTCCCTCGTGCTGTGACATTGCACCCCTCCACAGGAATGGTGTTGGGAAACACTGGGTTTTTCCACGGCCACTCATGGCCATCCGACGAGATCATGTCTTGTGAGACCGTTGTGATGGGGCATCTTCATCCTTCTCTTGCGCTCACGGATGAGATCGGGACCACATCCATTCTCCCCTGTTGGGCGAGATGTAGTCTCATGGACGAGGGGAAGGTGGCGGAGAGATATGATGTGGTGCCGAAGGAACTGGTGGTCATGCCCGCTCTTTCCGATCTCCGTAGGGGAACGCCCATAAACAAGAGAAAATGGATAGGGCCAATAGGCCGCTCCGGTTCGATAGACATCGACGCGACCAGAGTATATCTGTTGGACGGCTCTTTCCTGGGAGAACTGGGAGGTATCCGGTGATGCCTTTCGACCTCCTCCATCCAAAGGTTCGGGAGTTCATAGACGACAAAAGATGGGGGACAGCCACAGGTCCACAGGCCGCTGCCATCCCCGTTATACTGGAGGGAAAGCACACGCTGTTGGTGGCTCCGACCGGTCTTGGAAAGACAGAGGCAGCCGCGCTCCCGTTGTTCCATAACTTGATGTCTGAAGAGCACTGGGGGATAGCGGTGCTCTATATCACGCCCCTTCGGGCGTTGAACCGGGACATGTTGAAAAGGATGAAAGAGATGGGAGAGAGGCTCGACATCTCCGTGGCAGTCAGGCACGGGGACACATCCCCGTCGGAGAGGACAAGGCAGAGCAAAAACCCTCCGCAGGTGCTCATCACAACCCCGGAGACCCTGCAGGTCTTGTTCACGGGCTCCAGACTGAGAAAGCACCTGGAGAACGTGAGATATGTTGTCATAGATGAGGTGCACGAGCTGGCCGCCAGCGACAGAGGGGCCCAACTATCCGTTGGGTTGGAGAGATTGGAACGCCTCTCCGGTCCTTTCCAGAGGATAGGGCTCAGCGCCACCGTGGGCGATCTGGATGAGATAGCCCGGTTCCTGGGAGGTAGGGGTAGGAAGGTGGAGGTGGTGAAGGTGCCGGTTGCCAGGGAGCTGGAGATAACCGTGGAGGCCCCTGAGACGGATCCTCGGGAGAAGGAGGTCATGGGAAAGGTGCGCGCCGAGAAGGGGGTGGCTCGTGCCATATTGAGGGCCGAGAAGATAATAGATGACCATACCTCCACGCTCTTCTTCGTGAACACCAGGGACACCGCCGAGGCTCTCGGCTCCAGGTTTGCCATGTTGGGAGTGGAGGGCATACTTGTGCACCACGGCTCGTTGTCCAAGGAGATAAGGATAGATGCCGAGGACATGTTCAAGAAGGGAGAGGTGAGAGCCCTCATATGCACAAGCAGCCTGGAACTCGGGATAGACATAGGCAGCGCCGACCACGTGATACAATATAATTCGCCGAGAAGCCCCAGTCGTTTGATACAGAGGACAGGGCGGAGCGGACACTCAGTGCACGGAAAGCCCAGAGGAACGATACTGGCCGATCATCCGGATGAGATCGCAGAGGCCTGCGTGATAGCCCGGAGGGCCGTGGAAGAAGAGCTGGAGCGATGGAAGGTGCGCCCAAACCCCCTGGAGGTGCTGGGCAACCAGGCGGTGTCCTTCTTCCTTTGTGAAGGAAGGGGAGCCACCATGGACGAGTTCTATAAGGTGGCCACAAGGGCCTATCCTTTCCTCTCCCTGCCTAGGGCCAGGTTCGACATGATCATGGACTTCCTATTGGCGAACCACCTCCTGTTTCAGGATGAGGAAGATGGTAGAGCCGGCACGGGACGGCGGGGCCGAACCTATTTCTACGAGAACATATCGATGATACCGGACGAACGCAGTTTTGCCATCAGAGACATAGTCAGCCAGAGGATCATCGGGCGTTTGGACGAACGTTTCGTCGCCTCCTACGTGCAGCCCACCGCAGCCATAGTGGTGGGAGGCAAGACCTGGGAGGTGATATCTTCCGAGGAAAAGGAGATATTGGTCGAGCCAGCTCGGGACATGGGGGAGATACCTCATTGGTCAGGGGAGGACCTACCGGTGCCATACGAGGTGGCCAGGGACGTGGGGAGGTTGAGGGAGACAAGTGAATTGAATAAGAACGGAAAAAGGTGGATGGTGAACGAACTTGCCCAGCGATCTTTTTCCGATTTTATAAGTGAACAGAAGGAAGAAGGAAGCCTGTTGGCCGGTTCGAATATGGTGATAGAGGGCAGGGCCGGAGAGGTGGTGATCAACGCATGTCTGGGCACCAAGGTGAACGAGACGATAGGCAAGCTCGTATCCGGGCTCTTGGCTGCCAGGACCGGACAGAGCGTCTCTCTCCGGGCGGAGGCATATCGCATAATGCTCAAAGGGCCCTCCCGCATGGACGCGGCCATGGTCGCCGAGGCGCTGTCCTCCATAAACCCGGATGGCATGGAGGACCTTGTTCGGATCATATTGAGGAACACCTCGTATATGCGATGGCAATTCGTCTACGCCGCCAGGAAATTCGGGATAATGAAGAAGGAGGTTGACTACTCCAAGATAGACCTGGGCCGCATGATGGAGGAGTATCTGGACTCCCCTGTGTACCGAGCAGCCATTGAGAAAGTGCTCTGGGAGAAGATGGACATACCCCGCTCCAAGGGCGTATTGAGAAGGCTGGCCTCAGGGGAGATGCAGCTGCACACATGGCCGAAAATAAGCAGGATAGGGGCCGCAGGATACGAGAGGATGAACGAAGTGGTCGTCAGCAGGCGGCCCACCCATGCCATATTATCCGCCCTCAAAGAAAGGCTGGACAGGGAGAAGGTCCTGTTGCTATGCCTGGGATGCCATAAGGGCATAACCAGACCCGTGGGGGATGTGGAAGAAAGGGTGAGGTGCATCTATTGCGGCGGCAAGATGATGGCCGCCCTGCATCCCAGGGAAAGGCAGGGGGCGCTGAGTGCCCTGGAAAAGAAGGATCCGGGGCCAAAGGAGAAGAAGATGATCACAATGCTGCAGAAGAGGGCAACCATAGTCATGGCCCATGGGAAGAGGGCTGTCCAGGTGCTCAGGGCAAGGGGGATAGGCCCCGGAAAGGCACCGGCTTTGCTCGGGCTCTACCGAGACGAGGAAGAGTTCCTGGCGGCTATATTGAAGGCGGAGGTGGAATATGCTCGTAACAGGCGATTCTGGGACTAGGCAGGTCGGGAAAACACATTATCGACAACAACGGCAGCTGCTCGGGGGACGCATCGATCCCCGACTATGCGCCATGGCCTCGCTTTTCTATTCTATCGTATTGTCTATCCTCTCATCGAGCCCGGCGAGAGGAGGGGCATTGCAGGCTCCGGGAATGGACAAGCTCCTGCATCTCATCGCGTTCGCTCCACTGGCCGTCCTTCTGGCCCTGTCATTGCAGGCCTTCTA
>DAOVJP010000404.1 GCA_030673205.1 Thermoplasmata archaeon | reverse complement strand
TCCTCCAACATGTTCCCCACGATGTTCGCGGCGCGGTTGAGCCCTATGCCCAGTTCGCCCAGGTTGCGGGCGTTGTGCCTGTAATCCTTCGCATCCTCCTGGGAGAGGTCTCCGTTCTTTGCCATCTCATCCGGCTTTTCCTCGCCCCGGGTTATGGTGTCCAGCAGCTGTTCTGCCTCGTCCTTCCCCTCTATCTTCACCACCCGGTTGTCCTCCACGGTGCAGACTATCGGCTCCTCTATCATTATCTCCCCCTTGTCGCTGGATATGCTGCCATCATAGGCGATGACGCCCTTGCTGCTGCCGAGTGCAGGAGAGATGAACGCCTCGCCGCAGGGCAGGTTGCCCCCGGCGCCTGGCTTCTGGAAGTTGCCATCGTCCCTCTTCGCCTTTCGCCCCTGGACCCCTATGAGCAGGTCGGTGCCTCCGGGGGCGGTCACATGCACCTCGTCGGCCCAGTCCAACAGCTCACATGTGTTGGCACAATCCTTCCGGAGCTGTTCGTAGTCTATGGGCACGGTCTCCATGAACATACGCAGGTCTACGCCAGGGCTCCAGAAACTGCGCATCTTATTCTCCCCCATAAGGTAGTTGAACACGTGGTTGTACTTCTTCTCCCCCGCCATTATGGGCTTCTTCATGGACGCCGCGTCCTTGCCCAACTTCTCTTTAGAGAGCGATATGACGATGGCAGGTTCTTTGGCTATGGCCCCTATCACGGCAGGGTCGGCGAAATCCATCTGCGTCTTCATGGGCTGGACCACCAGAACGGGCTTGCCCTTCGCTGCCATGCATGCGTCATAGACGGCTTCGGAGATGAGACGTACGTCCTTATCGGGGTTCGTGACGATGACGATCTCCTCGCCCTCTTTCACACCCATAACGTCTTCCACAGCCACTCTAGCCGCTTCCTTCAGCTTGCTGTCGAAGTTCTCCGAGTCGTTGAAAACCACACTCATGCTATACACCAAAGAGGGGAAAGGAGAGGGGGGATTATAGGGTTTCGGTGGTGGGAGGGAGAGGAATGGGAGAGAAAGAGGAAAAGGAAGAGGAGGGGGGTGGAAAAAGAATGAAAACAAAAGAAAAAAGAGAAAGGGGTCGATGGGAGGGGGGTAGCTCACCTCGCCCTAGTACGCCTGGTCCTCCAATACGAACTTGTAGCCGTAGTGTATCGGTCCTTCGTGGCCTTCGGCGCCTATCCTGCGGAACACCGCCTTGACCTTCGTGCCTATGGCCACTTCACTCGGCTCGCAGTCCACTATCTGGCTGGTCATGCGGACGCCGCCTTCCATCTCCACTATGGCCATGACGTATGGTACCATCATCTCAAACCCTAGCTGGGCCACGTGGATGACGGTGTAGGTGACCACGGTCCCGTGCTCGTTCAACTGATAGGGTTCCATCCGCCCTATGCTCGCCCTATGGCAGTCCGGGCACATGTCCCTGGTGGGGAAGAATATGCGCCCGCAGTTGGGGCATTTGGTGCCTACGAGGTTGTATCTGCTCGGTATCTCTCTCCAGAACCTAGACATATTACCAACCTCCTTCGAAGATATGGACGGCACAGCTCGCTCCGCTGCCCCCCACGTTGTGTGTCATCCCTATGCGCGGATCCTTCAGCTGCCTGCGGCCTGCATCTCCACGGAGCTGCATCGTCGCCTCCACGGCCTGGGCTATGCCCGTAGCTCCCACGGGATGTCCTTTCGATTTGAGTCCTCCGGAGACGTTGACAGGTAT
>DAOVJP010000475.1 GCA_030673205.1 Thermoplasmata archaeon | reverse complement strand
CGGAGTAAAGGATCCTGTGCTCGCCTGGGGACTAGGATTGGAAAGGCTCACGATGCTTCGCCTTGGCCTCAAAGACCTCCGCGACCTGTATATAACCGATGTGGAGATGTTAAAGAACACGACGATATAAGCAGATTATGTCTATAAGCGACCTTTGAGAAAAGTGCGACCTCAGAGGTGTAATAGTTCTCCGTTATCCGGCATTATGACCTCGAAATCTTTGGCTAGATCGTCTGCGAGCAATTTCCTGTTGTCTCCGTGCATGAGCACGATCCTTTCCGGGTCGCACTTCCTGGCGAAGTCCACGAGCTCACTATGTCCTGCGTGTGCGCTTAGGTCGACCCAATCCACCTCGCACTCCGGGCGGACCTTCTCCCCATCTATCTCTATCAACCCATCGTCCATGAGCATACGTCCATTAGTCCCCTCCACCTGATAACCAGTCATTATTATGGCGCTTTTCCGGTCCTTCAATACCTTCCCTATGTAGTTCAATACCGGTCCACCGTCCAGCAGCCCGCTGGTGGTGATAATGACCTCTCCTTTGATGGCCTCTTTCCGCATATGTTGGTTCCGGACCATCTTGACACGCCCCTTGGCCTTGGCGAGCCTTCCATGGTTCCTGAGATATTCTCCATGTCCCATGTATATCTTGGTGATCGCCCTTCCCATACCATCCAGCCATATGTCTTAGTCGGTGTTCCTCAGAAGCAGCATCACTTCCTGGCTCCTGCCCACCGCAAAGGCAGGTATGATGGCCTTGCCCCCTCGATCCACCACCGCCTCTATCTTGGACAGGAAATCGTATTCCACCTTCGCTCTGTTCTCGTGCTCCCTCCCCGCATATGTGGATTCCAAGAACAATGTATCACATTTCACAGGTTCGACCCCCTGCACCAATCCTGTGCTAGTGGTGTTTATGTCCCCTGTGAAAAGGGAGATCTCCTCCCCTCTTACCTCGTACATGGCCGCCCCGGGGATGTGCCCTGCGGGGTGCGGTATGATGTCCAACTCCTCCATCCTCTTCACATGACCATATCGAAGAGGGCGGAAGTTCCGTTCGGCCTTCCTTATGTCATGTTTGTCATATGGCGGCGGATATCCCTCGTACCCACATATCTT
>DAOVJP010000321.1 GCA_030673205.1 Thermoplasmata archaeon | reverse complement strand
TCTTGTCCAGAAAAGGGATGTACCTCTCATTCCACAGGTCTTTCCTCAACATCTCGAAGTTCTCCTCCAACAGGTCCGGATAGACATGGCAGAAGAAGGTGATGGCGTCGGCCTCGCTCTTCACCTCATAGATGGAGAAATATCTGGCCACCATGGAGCGGACATGCTCCGTCTCATTCGGATAGGGATCGTCCAACATCGTATTCGGCTGAAAAGGGGAGGTGCCATAGATAAAGACTTCCCCGATGCCCCCCACCGTTCCTTCTTTTCCTCTTTCCGCCTCATCCCTCGCATTCCCCTCCCTTTCTCCGTCTACTGCCTCCCCGTCCACATCCCCTCCTTCCTCCGTCCGCCTGTCATGAACGCGTCATCCACGACGACGTTACTTCGGTAGGAGGACACCACAGGCTTTGCTGGAGCCGGGCGAGAGCGGTGTGTCTAGCCTATGCGACAAGCCGATACACGTTGAGGTCGAGTGAGCCGCTGGGAGGAGGGTATAAATACCTCCGTTCGGATACTATACTATCATGTCCTGCTGTGGTCCTTGGAGGAAAGCCGCCGTCCTATGCGTCCTCGTCCTGCTGTCCTTTGCGACAGTATTCCAGGCACCACTGGTAGGCGAAGAGGGCTTTGCCGGGTCGGAGAATGAAGGTGGGCTAGGAGTAACTCCGGCGGAGACGCCCTCCACAGCGGACACCGCTACCCTGCCGCAGTTCGGGACGCCACGGACAAGAGCACCAAGTGGGTGGAGCGAGGAGATTCTACTCAATAGCGTAACCTACTATTCCACTGACCCGGAGATCGATGTCTCTGGCGATCTAGTCTGTATTATTTGGGACGATAAGAGGGACGCTGTCCATGCGAGCGAAGATGAAATATATACTAACATCTCATTGGACGGAGGAGCGACATGGATTGGCGACCAGCGCCTGACACATATCGACGAGATAGATTATACTGGTGCTTTCAAACCCACGGTCGCCGTAGAAGAAGAGCACATCTATGTCGCTTGGATGGACACCCGAAACAACGTCTACGGAACAATATGGATGAACATCTCCCACGACAGTGGAGCATCCTGGACAGGAGAATTCAACTTATCCTCACAAGACCCATACATCAGCGACTGGCCACACATCGACGCCAACCAATCCAACGTGGTCGTGGTATGGGGCGACGACAAAGACCACCCCGGTAGCGGTCGCTCGGTCTACCTACGCCTCAGCACCGACAACGGCACCACATGGGAACCGGAACAGCGAGTGACAAGCATCACAGATATAGACGACGGATATGATGACATTCCTACACAAGTGATAATAAAAGATGAATATATATATATATTGTTCGATAGAGGACATCCTTCCACTGGTAGATACGAGACCATGTTCATGAAAAGCCCAGACCTGGGACAAACATGGACCGAACCACAGATGTTAAGCCAACTTGACAACTGGAACAGCTACAGCGGAGGGCTGGCCTTAGACAACAATCGCGTCTATGTGGTGTGGAATAATAATAGTGCAGAGGACGAGATATATCTGCGCCGCAGCCAGGACGGAGGAGATTCGTGGCTGCCGGAACAGCGATTGACAGATGATCCTGGCCTTTGTGGCGCTTCTAAGATCGAAGTTAGCAAAGATGGTGTTTTGCATGTGTTCTGGACCGATGGCATGATTCCTGGACCAGGGCTGTTCCATGTAGAAAGCGAAGATAATGGTGTTATATGGTCTGAGCCGGTGCTCATTAGCAGTTTGGCAGGATCATATGGATTTGACGTAGGCATATGGGAGAATACAATTCATCTCACATGGGATGACGAGAAAACCGGGCACAGCGAGGTTTACTACAAACGCAGCCCTGATTTTTTCAGTCCTGAAGAAGACATATCTCTTGTGTCCGGCTGGAACTCTCTCGCCTTCCCATGTGGGCCTCCCGTCGGTTACACTACTCGCAATCTAGCTGATAGCATAGAGAACGACACCGACGCTCTTGTGTTGGCCGTGTGTAACTGGACCAATCGCCAGGGCTGGCAGAGTTTCGTTTATCGAAACGGGGCAGATGGGAATCCTCTTGTGTCCGAACCATATGGCATAGGAAACTATACACTTTGCAAGAACCAGTCCTACTTTGTGCTGGTGAACGTCATTGGCCCCGACACGACATGGAATCCGGGCTGGGTCAACTACACCTCCTTAACTTGTCCCGGTTGGAACCTATGCGGTGGCTGGAATGCCATGGCACTACCATTTAACAGCACCGGAACTGGGTTGTTGGAAACCAGCACCGACATTCTTGTACTGGACCCACACATCACAGCCGTGGCGGATTGGAACGAGACCTCACAGCAGTGGATGTTGGACAATGGAACTGGAGATATTT
>DAOVJP010000011.1 GCA_030673205.1 Thermoplasmata archaeon | reverse complement strand
TGCTTCTCCCACCAGGGTTTCGGTTTTGCCCAGGATGAGGTAGCCGTTTTCGTTTAGGGCGTGGTAGAATTCGGTATACAGTCGTTCTTGCGTCTCTTTGGTGAAATAGATGACAACATTCCTGCAGAAGATAATGTCAAAGTGTTTTCCGTTTCCCTCTGAGAAGAGGTCTCGATTTTTGAAGCGGACCATTTCTTTGATATCGTCCGTGACATGGTATGTTTCGCCGTCGAAAGTGAAGTATTTTCGTAGAAGTCGGTTTGGCATGTTTTCCAGTTGTTTCGGGAGGTAGCATCCTTGTTTGGCGTGTGCTAGACTCCCTTCGTCTATGTCGGTTCCGTGGACGCTTATCAAGAAGTTGTCGTATTCTTCATCCAACATATCCCGCAAGAGTATGGCTAGGGAATAGGGTTCTTCCCCTGTTGAACACCCCGCGCTCCAGAGCCTTATGACCGCTCGGTTTTCTTTCACCTTTTGGTATATCATCATCGGGAGGGCTTCTTCTTCGATTATCTTGAATGCTTCCGGGTCACGAAAGAATTGTGTGACATTGATAGTTATGTCCCTCAGAAGATGTTCATATTCCTCCGGGTAGGAAGTTAGAATGCGCATGTATTCCTCATAGCTTTTTGTGCCTGTGGCGCGCATCCGGACCGCTATTCTGCGTTTGAGGTAGTTGTCTTTGTAGTTGTGGCAGTCTAGCGTGGTGTCTTTGAATATTCTTCTTTTTAATAGCATGAATGTTCTGTTATCTTCTTTCGCCTTTGTCATGTGTTTTTTCCTCTTGGTTGTGGCGTTCCTTCCACCTATATGCTCTTTGCGTGCTTTCTGGCGGTTTGTATGCCTATCAATCCGGTCTTAATATCGAAGGTCATTGTTCTGCCTCGGGTGCCACCCACGTCCTCTGCGACGATTGGTACCCTTTCTTTTTTCAATGTCTCTCTTGCGGCTTCGACGTTTCGTGTCCCGATGTCCAGTGTACCTGGGCTGAGATATGAGAACATCTGTGCGCCCCCCACGAGTTTTGCTTTTAGTGAGCCTTTCTTTGCTCCTAGGGCAATGAGTTCGTCGATCATCAGGTATATGGACGTGTCGACGTATTTGCCAACATTTGTCTTGTCTCTTCCCTCTTGGTATCGAGGAAGCATGGCGTGGGCTAGTCCTCCCAGGTGGTGTATGGGGTCATAGAGGGCGATGGCTACACAGGAGCCCAACCCTATGCACATTAGGCGCGTTGGGTTTGCTGCTACGTGGTATGATGCCACCTCAACCACGATGTCGCCGCTCATGTTCCATCCTCTCTTCTCTCTAGTCCAAAGCAATCGAAGACCATTTTCTGATACTGTTCGCCAGGCATGAATAGTATGAAACCCGAGGAGTTGTTCCCGTTTTGGAGGAATTTTGTCTCGATGACGAGCGCGTAATCCGTGCTTTCTCCTATAAGGGAGGCGGGGAGTTGTAGGATTGCGCCTAGCATGTCCATGGATATCCCTGGAGGCGTAGGGATCAGCGTTGTATCGAGGAGCTTTGATATTGCATTGAGGTAGGCACAGCAGCATATGTTGGCTATCTCGCCCAAGACGGCCTTATCCTTTTCTCCTATCTCTCGTTTGGGGTTGTGTTCTCTTTTCTGGAACATGTCCGAGACCCAGAGAGCGTCATCATATGGGAAGATGAGTAGGATGCTGCCATTGCCCGCGCCTTTGACCTCGAACAATACTGCGGCCACTTCATCATCGGCGTGCCCTATGATGGATGGAAGTTGTTCTACGGGGATTATCTGGGATTCGGAGATGTCCATCCTTATATCCTCTTGTGTCATTTGTGATAGAGCTGTGGCTGCGTGGGCGGCAGCTATGTTCCCTACTTCCTGGAGCGCATCTGTCCTGCATTTGTCCATTTCCTTTGCCTGTGTGTCTTCATTCATATGAATGCACCTACATCCAGTATCATTGCTACTCTCCCATCTCCGAGTATGGTCGCTCCTGAGAAGTATTGTGTCTTCCTCATTTCTTTGCCCAGATTTTTGACCACGATCTCCTGTTGCCCTACCAGCTTTGTTACTATCAGGCCGACCCTTTCGTCGTCTTTTTCCACCATGACTGCGGGCATATCCGTTGTGCTGGGCTCTATGTATCCACCGAATTCTTTGTGTATGTTGAGGATGGGGATTATCTCTTCTCTGAGGCGGAAGATGCCATTTTCCATTATGTCGTGTATCTGCGCTAGTGGGATGTTTATTGTTTCCCTAACATTTTCCAGTGGGATCGCATATTTTTCTTGGTTTACCTCTACCAGCATGGCTTTTATGATGGAGATGCTGGGTGGGAGTCTCATGGTCAATTTCGTCCCTTTTTCGGGCGTGGTGTCCAGTTTCACTGTACCTCCAAGCTTTTCTATCTTTGTCTTGACCACGTCCAGCCCTACGCCTCTACCGGATATTTCGGTGACATTGGTGGCTGTGCTGAATCCGGGGAGGAAAATAAGGGATAACGCTTTTTTCTCGTTCATCTCTTTTCCTTTTTCGGGCGTGACCAGTCCTTTTGATATTGCGCTTTCAACTATCTTTGCAGTGGTTATTCCCTGGCCGTTGTCTTCCACGGCGACGACGATGTTGCTCTGTTCCCTGTAGGCCGAGAGGGTTATGACGCCTTCTGGCGGTTTTCCTCTTTTTATTCGTTCTTCTCGGGTTTCTATACCATGGTCCACGGCGTTCCTGAGAGCATGTACGAGAACATCGCCTATCTCATCCAGAAGTCCTTGGTCTATCTCCATATCGTTCCCTTTGATGTTGAACTCTATCTCTTTTCCGCTTTCTCTCGCCATGTCCCTTACCATTCGTGGAAACCGTTTGAAAATGTTGTCTATGTGCACTAGTCTCATTCTGAGGACGGAGTCCTGAAGCTCTCCGATGAGACGTTCGCTGTTCTTCAGGACCTGATTCAGCTCTCGGTTCTTGCTGTCTTCTGCGATCTGCTTTACCCTGATGTTGCTGATCATTATCTCGCCAACGAGGTCCAGAAGGCCGTCGAGGTGTCTGCTCTTGATGCGTATGGTCTCGGTCTTTGTCATAATGTTCGGTCCCTGGAGCTTGTTCTTATTGTCTGTTTTGGCTGTGGTTGCTTTGTATGATTGTATGGTCGTGTGTTCTATGCCCGTGATCCCCTCTGCGGCTTGCGTTATACGGTCCTGATCTTCTCTGGTGGCGAATAGTATCTTCATCTCTTTGATGCTGTCATCGATATTCTTTGTGTCCGGGTTTGAGGCGATGACATAGCCCAGTGGCGAGAGATTTCTTAGTAGCTGAAACACACGCCCCTCTTTGAGCCTGGCGTCTGCGTTGAATATGATGTTTATTTCGTACACGTTCTGTCCTTTGGATATGGCGTCCATGAGCTGGTTCTTCTGCTGAGAGATGAGAACAAGTTCCCCCCTGCTTCTCGTCTGTCCTGTCTCTGTGGCCGTGTTATCTGATGCATATGTGTTTTTGAGCTTCTGAACAAGCTCTTTCCCACTGGTTTCTATGCTGCCGGTTGTAGTGAGCTCTTGTAGCATGGCGTTCATCATGTCTACGCTTTCGAACAGGAGGTTTATGGTGTCTTCTTTTGGTTTCTCCTTCTTCTCCCGTAACATGTCGAAGAGGTATTCCATTGTGTGTGCGAGTTCAGGCATCTCTTCGATGCCCAGGACGCTTGCGGTTCCCTTTATGGTGTGTACGAGCCGGTATGTCTCGTTCATTCTTTCTTCATTGTATTGGTCTTTCTCCATTTCTAGGAGGAGACTGTTGAGGGCCTGGAGGTGTTCTCCCGCTTCTTCAACGAACAGGTCCAGGTATTTTGATCGTGTCATGTGGTCTCCTCCAGCATGTTGAGTATTTCTCGTGCTATCTTGCCGAGGGGACGTATTCTGTCTGTGACGCTGAGGTCCGCGGCGGCTTTGGGCATGCCATATATTATGGATGTCTCTTCATCTTGGGCGATGGTTCTTCCGCCTTGTGTTTTGATGGCTTTCATTCCCTCTGCACCGTCGCTTCCCATGCCGGTTAGGAGGACTCCTATGCAGTTGGCGCCATAGGCCTTTGCCGCGGTCTTCATGGTGACATCGACTGAGGGGCGGACATAGTTGATCTTTGGTTTCTTGGTGAGCTTTATGCGTCCCTTCTTCACCTCCAGGTGACTGTCTCCTGGTGCTACGAGGGCTCTTCCTGGCTTCAACAGGTCTCCATCCTCGGCTTCCTTGACCTCTATGGATGTGTACCAGTTGAGGCGCTCGGCGAAGGACTTGGTGAAGCCCTTTGGCATATGCTGTATTATGATCATGCTGCACGGCATGTCCCTTGGCAGGCGTGATATGACCTCTGATATGGCCTTCGGGCCGCCTGTGGACGCCCCCATTATAACCAATCCGTGGTTTCGTTTTGGTCTGATTGCCTGAAGTATTATGGGTTCTATCTTCACGGCCTTGGGCGTTGGTAGTTTTGCCTCTGCTGCTATTTTCACCTTAGCGATCAGGTTTGCACCTATTTTATCTATGTCCAGGGATAGCGTGCCAGATGTTTTTGAAACGAAATCGATTGCTCCTAGGTCCAGCGCTTTCATGGTGATATCTGCTTGTCGTTTGTCCATAGCGCTCAATATGATAACAGGCAACGGGTTTTCGCTCATTATGTGCTGGAGCGCGGTGAGGCCATCCATCTTGGGCATTTCTATGTCCATCGTGACCACATCTGGTCGGAGACTTTGTATTTGATCGAGTGCATCCATGCCGTTTCTCGCAGTGCCTATTACTTCGATGTCCTTGTCTTGTTCCAGCATGTCCGTGAGCAGTTTTCGCATGACCTTGGAATCGTCTACGACCAAGACACGTATCGTTTCACCCATGTACAGTGCCTCATCTCACGGTGGTTTTCGCAGCCTGCAGCAGTTCTTTCTCTTCAAAGGGCTTTATTACATAGTCACGTGCTCCAGCCTCGAGGGCTTCCATCACCAATGCTTTTTGGTGCAGGCCGCTGATGACGATTATTCTTGCGTCCGGGTCCTTTTGGATTATGCCTTTGAGGGCCTGGATGCCATGGGTCTTGGGCATGACTATGTCCATTGTCACCAGATCGGGATTATGCTTTGCATATAGGGCGATGGCTTCTTCGCCGTCTTGGGCATGTGCGACCACTTCGAAACCATCTTTGTTCAGTATGTCCTCTATCATCTGCCGCATTACCATCGAATCGTCTACTATCAGGGCCTTTTTATTTCCATTCATTTTTTTGCCTCCTCGTTGTTTTGTTTTGTTCCTGTATTGTTCTCTTTGTTCGTTACCTGGGCTAGTTCTTTTTCGGTCAATATTTTCGAGAC
This sequence comes from Thermoplasmata archaeon, assembly GCA_030673205.1. Taxonomy (GTDB): domain Archaea; phylum Thermoplasmatota; class Thermoplasmata; order JAGHBH01; family JAGHBH01; genus DAOVJP01. Next base: position 7,723 of record DAOVJP010000011.1, on the reverse strand, counting down.
GTCTACCAGCATCACGAGGTTGTTTGGGAGTTTGCATATGCCAGTGAGGTACCTTGTGTCTATGTTGGTGGAGATCGTTTTCGGTATCGGCGATACCATGTTTTGTGATACACGGATGACATCGTGGACCGCGTCCACTATTATTCCTAGTTGTGTGTCCTCTATCTCTGCCACGATTATCCGGGTCTGGGAACTGTGTTCGCTTGTGCCTAGTCCAAATCGTCGTTTCAGGTCTATGACGGTGGTTATCTGGCCTCTGAGATTGATAACGCCTTCGATGTAGTCTGGCATTTTGGGGACGTGAGTTATGTCTTCCATCCGTTCTATTTCTCTTATTTGGGATACAGGGATAGCGAAGGTTTCTTTACATATTCTGAAAGAGACCAGTTGTAGTTCTTGTTCGCTTTCTTCCGCATTCATTTGTCATCCTCCTATTCCACGTCTATCCCTCTCTTTTTGAGGCTTTCAACTACTTTTATCGGCATCCCTGGCGGCTTGGTTGCTTTGTTTCGTTTGATGGTCTTGTGTGTTGGGGCGGTTGTGTTTTGTTCTCCTAGTTTGAAGCGGCCAGTGCTCTGCTGTAGGGCTGTGGCCATCTCGGATAGTTCTTGGGCGCGGGCGGTCATGTCTTCCATGCTGGCGGTAAGCTCTTCGACTCCAGAGGCGGATTCTTCGGTCGCGGAGGCGGTCTCTTCAGCTATGGATGCTATTTCGTCCACGGCCGCTGCAACTATCTCGGTGCCTGCTTTTTGTTGTTCTGTGGCATTGGATATGCCTTCTACCATGTTTGCGGCTTGTTTGCTCATTTCCGCCACGTCTTCCAGCGCTTTGCCGGCTTTATTCACGATATCCATTCCTTCGTTGGCCTCTTTTGTTCCTTGTGTCATGGATTCGACTGCTTTTGTCATGTTGGTCTGAATATCTCTTATTATGGCCGAGATCCTGTTTGCGGCTTCTTTTGAGTCTTCGGCCAGGTTTTTGACTTCCTCGGCCACGACTGCGAATCCTCGACCATGCTCTCCTGCTCTGGCGGCTTCTATGGCCGCATTGAGGGCCAGGAGATTTGTCTGGTCGGTGATGTTGGTGATGACATCGACTATTTGCCCTATTTCTTTGGAACGCTCGCCTAGGTCTGAGATGATGTTTGCTGAGGTGGTTACGGTCTGGTGTATCTGTTCCATCTTGGTCACTGCGCTGTCAACCGATTCTTTTCCAACGAGGGCGGTCTCGTTTGCTTTGGAGGATGTATCCTTTGCGACCTTGGAGTTCCGGGCTATCTCTTCCACCCCTCTTGTCATGGAGCCGATGACGTTCGCGGTCTCTTCGACCCGTTCCGCTTGGGTGGTTGAACCCCTTGATATTTGCTGGGTGGAGGCCGAGACCTGTTGTGTGGTGGCGTTAACCTGTTCGGATGCGCTGGCTAGTTCCTGCGAGGTGGAGGCAACGTTGCTCGTGGTGCTCTGGATATCGTTGACAAGATTTCTGAGGTTGTCCTGCATTTTTTTGAACGATTGGACTATCTCACCGATCTCTCCTTCTGCATTAACGGTTATGTCCTGTGTGAGGTCGCCTTGGGCAATTAAAGTGGCAACGGTGTTCAGTTCTCTCATGGGGATCGCGGTATTATCGAGCATATTCTGGTAAGCTCCAACCATGTCTCCGATCTCATCGTTCCCTGCCTTCACGTCCAGCTGGACATTGAAGTCTCCTTTGGCCAGGGCTTTTGAGCTTTCGGCTAGCTGGGTCACAGGTCTGGTGATGCTTCGGGAGATGAACACACCAAACACGATTGCTACGGCAAAGGCCACGATTGTTATGGCCATCAACACGAAGGTACTTGCTTCTCGAATGCTGTCTGCCGTGACCTTCGCATCGGCCATGTCTGATTCTATCGTTGTTATGAAGCCATCTACATTTGCTGAAAGCGACGTTGACGAAGCACCCACCGACTCCATTGCAGTCTCCATGTCCGCCTCCGCGTCCAGGTAATCGTCGTAGCTAGCGAAGAGTGTGTCAATCCTATCCACCATTCCCTCATGCTCGGTTTGAACCAGGGCGTAGTCTGGCCATGCCTCTATCTCGGACTGCACGGAGGCGTAAATGGTCTTTTCCGCGGGGTCGCCCCCCGATATTATATAGTCATGTGGTGTCATTATCTCATCCCAAGCAGTGTTCATCCTGTCGGAGGACATGTTGGCGGCGTTTATAGCATCAAGAAATCCACCGATGGCCGCATCCATTATCTCCATGTCTGTGTTGGTCTGGACCAGGGCGGCATTGGCTCTGTCCCTCGCGTCGAAGGCTTCCTGCGCATCACCTACCATCTGTGTGTGCAATCGATTTATCTCTGCCAGATTAGTCCTCTCATCGGTTGATATCTTTTGGTTCGAGAGAGTATTAAGTGTATTATCGAAATATTCATTTGTCTCGTCGAACTCTTCCAGTACTTCTTCACCCAGTAGATAGCCATGTACTAATTTTAGCTCTGTTTCAAAAGTAAGTTTTAATTCCTTGGCTCCTTTTACTGCAGGATATTCTTCTTCATAGATCACGTCCGCACTGTTTCCCACCGTGGAGGTAGCGATGATGCCAAGCGTTCCGGTGGTTCCCACAAGCATGGCTACGATCAGGAAGCCAGTAACTAGTTTCATTCCCAGTTTCATATCATATCACCTACATTCTCTTTATCGTAGCTACTATCCTGTCCGTTTCCTCTTTATGGCCGTGGAATGCTAGGGCCTCGCCTATCTTTTTGGCGAGGTCGTCGAGGTGTTGTGGGCCTATCTCGTCGGGTGTGATGCCTAGGCCTTTGCATTGGCTTTTCATGGCCATTTTGGCCATGAAATCACCGATCAGAGGCGAGAGCAGGCGTTCTATCTTTTCCGCATAGGGGTTTGCCATGTTCTCACCTCCTTTCTTCGATTTTTCATCTTATCACCTTCCTGGCTACTCCGTGGTTTCCTCGGATGGTGCTTCGGGGGGTGCCTCCGGCGCAGGCGCTTCGGATGCTGGTGCCTCTGTTGGCTCTTCAGTCCCGTACATTTCTCCGGCCACGAGTCTAACACTGAGGATCATCTGGTTGAAGGCCTCGGACAGTTCGATCACTTCGTCCGTTCCCTTGGGTTCGGCTTTTACAGCTAAATTGCCGTTTTTTACTTTTTCAGCTATGCCGGTAAGGTCTTTGATCGGTCTGACGATCGATCTGGTTACAAAAGCCGCAACAACAATCGCGGCGATCGCAACCACGACTGTGACACCGAGTGCCACATTGGTCAGGGCATTTTTCTCACGAGCAAGGTGCTCTTTGCAATACCCTATATGTATAGACCCTACCTGGAGATTAACATCGTTGTATATCGGTATGGAGACATCGTATAGCTCTTCAGCTTCACCATCGCCATCATGGGCATCACTTATTTCAACCGTCTTTATCTTATACTCCTCAGTATGAAATGGTTCATCCAGATGTTGGATCTCATCTGGTATGGCGGTAGTAAACGTATGGGCTAAGATCTCACCCTCATCGTCAAAGACGACTATGTAATCGATCTCTTCCCTTCGTCTATTTCGCTCTTCAAATATAACATCCGTTACAGCGGCTGAGTACCCTTCCTGGACATCTCCGTATATCCTTCGACTCAAACTGTTCAGAACATTTACTTCTTTGCCATTGAGATCGTCTTCTATCTTCTCATCCAGTATGTATGATGTTACCACTACATTCACTACTCCGGATAGCAGTACCAGCGCCACAATGGGCAGTATTATTAACCAGCTTAGTTTCATCTTCTATTCCTCCTTTTATGCCTCGAACAGCACAAAACTCCCGCCTACAAAATGTGATAGATAGACCTCGTCCAGTCCTCGATGGTCATCGGTGCCATAGGTGATCGTCTTCCCGATCCCCGGATCATAGCCGCTTATTGACTCCATTGCATTGACAAAATTCGTTCTTGTGAGGTCTTCTCCAGCTGCCTCAAGGGCCTGGACTAGAATCTTTGCATTCAGGAATCCTTCCAGTGCCACATAATTTGGTGAGTCCTGCGGGAAATATTTTGCAGATAGATTCAGATACTCCTCCACTAATGACAGTTCAATTGAGTCGGGAGAAGGTACAACCTGGGTAACGAGGATCTTGTGACCATCGGTTACATCGGCCACATTCCCTCCTGACCTGTCGATCAATTCTTCTGCAAAGGCCTCCGAGCCGACAAAAGACACTGTGTGGAAGTATGGGCTGTATCCCTGGTCTCTTGCAAGGGTCACAAATTTCGCCAGCGGGGAATAGGTCCCGATCATAACCACCGCTTCTGCGTCTGATGCCTCGATCGTCTCAAGGGCATCTTCCACATCCATGGTACCTCGCACATATGTGGCCTTTGCAGCTACATTTAAGCCATGTTCCACAAGCCCCAATTCAACACCCGTGAGTCCTGCAAGGCCAAAGGCGTCCTCCTGGTAGAGCACAGCTATCTTGGTAAAGCCCAGATCGTCCACGAAATGGTCGACTGCGGCACCAGTCTCATCATAATATGAGGCCCTGGCGTTAAAGATATACGGCCTGAAAGGCTCGCGTAGGGCTTCAGCGCCTGTGAAGAGCCCCACCAAGGGGATATTTGCTTCCTGGGCCGTGTCTATGATCTTTACCGAGGTGGGAGTTCCCACATAGTCGAATAGGAGAAATGCTTCATCTTCCACAATCAATTTCTGAGTGTTGGTAACAGTCTGGGGAGGATCATATTGGTCGTCATAGCTGATCAGTCTGATCTGTCTGCCGTGAATACCCCCATTGGCATTTATCTCTTTGATATATGCCAGTGAACCGTTGATTGTCTGTGAGCCTAAGAAACTGGCATGCCCGGTGATAGCTGCGGAAGACCCAATGGTAATGGTGTCCTCCGTTATCCCGTTGGTCTCTCCGATAGCTTCTTCTTCCTCCTCTTTCTCAAAGTAGCCCATATATATCATTGATGTTATTAAGAGAGCCACTACCATTATGCTTACTACTCCACATATCATCTTTTTATTCATTTATTACACCTCTTTTTCATTTATTCATCTTTACCTTGGTCCTTTTATCCTTCCTCAAGTATTACCTTGGTCCGCTTCTCATCGTTGGGAAAAAGGTCCCTGGGTACCTTGGGCTTGCCAAGCTTTGTCGCGATCACATACCTCGCGCACGTCGAGTTGTCTTCTTTACAGTATTTTCTCTTTAACCTGTCGGCAGTTGTTGGCATGTTCGTCATGTTGTCGTTGAAGAACGGGCAGCCTGCCAGATATTCGCAATCAGTCATTCGTATCACATCCTCTATTCTCTCTAAGTCTCCATTGATGTGTCATTTAGCCGCCCCCTGAGTGTTCACCGCGATGGTTATCTTCGACGTGTCTTCTGCTTCGCCTTCTCCCATGGTGATGGTTGCTTTTGTTTTGTGGAGTTCTAGGATTCCCTGGCAGATGCCGGTGATGAAGTCTTGGATCGGTGGGGATGATGCTCCTTCGTATTGGATGGTGGTCTCTGCGGGTGTCTCGGTTGATATGAGGAAGCTGTTCAATTGGAGTATCTCTTGCATGTTCTGCATGATTTGCAGTATGCTCCGGTTGTGATTCTCGAACCAATGTTTTGTTTCTGTCATGGTGCGTTGGGTGAGGAGGTATTTTCCGATGTCTTTGAATCTGTTTCCTTGTTTTGTTCCCATCCTGGTTTCGATGGCGGTCAGTAGATCATGATGGACGGAGAGAGGATACCATGTTTCGCTGTGGATCTCATGTTCTAGGTCTGCTTGTTCTTTCACTCTTGTTAGGGATTCTTGTCCACCTTTGTGTGCGGTGTATTGGAGGGTTGCTGATAGGATAGAGCCACGCACTTTCCCTCTTATCGGGTGTTTTTTTTCTGTGCCCACGAGTGCTTTTAGTTGCTTGTCCAGTTCGCCCCATTCCTCCGGGCTCAAATATTCTCCGGCCGTGGTCATGAATCCGAGAACGATCATTGCTCCATTTTCGAGTGTGAGGTCCTGTGGTGCGATATTGTTCTCTTCACATTCTTTAATGATTATCTGGCGGGCTTGGTCTTTGAGTTTTGTTTGTTTGAATATTGTTTCTATCTGGTCAAAGAATTCTGATGCCTGTGGCCTGAGGGTGTTGTTTTGTTTGTTGTTGTTCTTATTCTTTGACGGATGATCCCTTCTGCCATTCTCTTTCATTTATATGCCCGGCTGTTGAATGTGACAACACCAAATATATACTTTTGGTATCTTATATAAACTTCATATCGCCTTTGAGTTAATTTGATAAACTCTCTGGCGTGCTGCGTCATATGCTCCACAATACTGGAGAACAAGTGACATTCACTTTTTTCGCCCTAGCGGTTTATTTTATGAACCTAAAAATGCATATTGTCGCAAGTAGGTAAAAGTATTTGTAGTTGATTGTTTATATAAGCCATTATGGCTGTGTCGTTGTCAGAGAATGAGTTGACTGTGTTGCGAGCGTTTGTCGTCGACCCCATGGCGTCCAATGTGGCTGTTGCTGGAGAGATGGGGCTTTCAGCTGCGGGCGTGGGCAAGATCCGTGCTAAACTGGAAAAGATGGGTGTTGTGAGAGGATACAAAGCGGATGTGGATATGGGGGCGTTAGGGCTGAATGCTTTTGTGATACTTCATGTCAAGATCACTTCTGAGGGTTGGCGATTCAAGGGACATAAGGGTGTTGAGAGCCTGTTGTTGTCCAATTCCAATATTATGGGCGTGTATCGGGTTTCTGGCCGTAGTGTTACCCATGTATTGATCTGTGCGTTTAGGAGTGTGCGAGAGGTGGATGTTTTTTTGCACGCAGTCCAAGCTCAGTTGTCCGAGTACGTTGAGGTCGTGGAGAGTTTTGTGTTCTCGGGCGAGGGGATGTTGAAGAATTCTTGTAGGGATGTTCTATTGAAAGTTATTGATGAAGGAGAGGAGAAGAGGATGCCGGAGCCGGTGTTGTTCGGTTTGATCGTGGGGGATGACAAATGAGCGTGCGGGTGTTGGTTGCCGAGGATTCTGTTTTAACCCGACGGGCATTGGTGACCGTCCTTTCACTTAATGATTACGATGTTGTCGGGGAGGCGTGTGATGGTGTTGAGGCCGTGGAGATGTATAAGGAGTTGGAGCCAGATATCGTTTTGATGGACCTTGCCATGCCTAAAAAGCATGGTATCGATGCCATTCGTGAGATCTCCGGTTCTTATCTGGAGGCAAAGATCGTTGTTCTTACTGCTCTCTATTCTCCAGAGAAACGGCAGGCGGCTTTGGATGCTGGAGCTGTTAGTTTGGTGGGAAAACCGTTCGAGGTCCCTGTTCTTCTCGAGGCGATCAAGGAGGCGCTTTCATGAGTTCTGAACTGTATCGGGAGTTGATCGCTGTTGCCCAGAGGCATGTCGATCCTTTTTTTGCCGGAAATCTTGTTGATAGGTGTTGTGTGGCAGCGGGTGTTTCCAGGGGGGAGGTCACCATGGACAAACTTCCTTTTGTGTTGTTGGCCTTTTCGACCGACTCCCATCTACTAGAGCGGGTTGAATCCCGGAAGTTCTCCAAAATGATGAACGAGTTTATGGCCATTGCCAACCGCGGCAGGAAGCTGAGCAGAGAGGGGGGCAGAAGCATTGTGGAAGAACACCGTAATGACAGGGGCGGGGGCGTCTAGTTTTATGGTGAAGAATGGCGTTTCTAGTGTTTTGGTGGTTGTTGGAAAT
>DAOVJP010000168.1 GCA_030673205.1 Thermoplasmata archaeon | reverse complement strand
TGTCCAGGTGCTCCGATATGATCTTGTCCATGAAAGCGAGTCCCCTGGCCTTCCCGCCCATGGCGCCCCCTCCTATCCGACTGAACTTCGCACGAGCCCCATAGGCCTTCCGTGAATATTTTGTTACGGTGCCTCGGTGTGCGGCTCGTTTGTGTCGTTTCAATGCATTTATCAGGCTTTTTCTTAGTTCCTCGCCGTCTTCCTGGCCTATGAGTGTGCTGAACTCATCTGCCAGCTCGAACTCCATCCGGGAGGATAGCCACCCTGTTAACATCCCATTCTCCGTATGGTCTGACAAGGCTTGGTTCGGGATGGCCCAGAGTGCTTTCTCGAGGGTTTCCATATCGCTTGCTCTAGCGATCTCCTTTCCTTTTTCGAGGAATACGAGGTCGAGTGGTCCGAGACTCTTCCTTATGAAGTTGCGAAATTTCGATATGTAGTTGGAAGAGCCTTTTCTGATGAAGCCTTCCTTCAATCCTATGGCACTCTCTTCGTCATCCGGGTCGGTCGATAATAGGAGTATGGGGATATGGGGCTTTTCCTCTTTCACCTTCTTTGCGAACTGGATGCCCGGTTTCGGTTCCCCGGTTTTGGGGGTGAGGTCTGGTTTGTGGGAGGGATCTGGTTCGGGGGTGAGGTCTGGTTTGAGGGAGCGGCCAGTATCTGTTATGAGACACAACAGGTTCTCCTTGTGTTGCTCGTAGGCCATTTCCGCTTCTTCGAATGTCGTTGCTATGAGGACACGGGGTTGCCTCTCGTTCCTTTTCAACTCTTGCGGCCGGGTCAGGTCCTCTCCCAGTATGTGCCCCATATGCTCCCATACCATCTCATACGCGTGGAAGAGAAAGGTCGAGTAGAACTGGGGGGAGTGGTCCACTATCAGGATCCTTTGAGCAGTGCGTGTCTGCTTGGGTGTGGGTGATGTGGATGTATCGTATTGGAGGGGTAGCTCGCTTTCTAGGAACTGGATGATGCTGAGGAATATTTTTCCATCGCCGGACCAGGTGAATATATGATCAATGGCCTTTCCCGTATTCAACTCCGCCATGTGTTCCAGTTCCGGAGTGTTCCTTCCCAGCAGGACTATGGGCAGGCCCTCTTTTTCTTCCTTCGCCCTTTTGGCCAGGGCAAAGATGTCCATATCACTGGCCGGATTGAATATTATAAGGGCGTCTATCTCCTCGCTCTTCAACATCGATACCAGATCATGCTCATCCTCAGCACGCATGATCTCAGGGACGTAGTCCTTCTTCATCTGGTGATAGAGGTCGTGGAAGAGGGTGCTCAGCCTCCCTTCTTCCTCCAGGATGAAATAATCGTATTCTGTGGAGAACAGAAGGACGTTTCGGACCGGATGTTGGGTCAGGCCTCCTGGACTAGCCGCTTCTCTCCCATTTGCACTATCGGCTTTTCCAGTTATCTCGAGGATGATACGCTCGATCTCGTCCATTCTCTCTGCTGCCCTGCCTCTTGCGTCTTGCCTGTCCATCAAACCCACCCACGGAGGCGGCAGGCCTCGGCAACCCGGGATATCGCTATCATGTAGGCTGCGTCCCGAAGGGATATCTTCTTTCGTTTCGAGAGTTCCATGACCGCGTAATAGGCCTCCGTCATCTTGTCGTCAAGCTTGCCGAGGACCTCGTCCTTTGTCCAGAAATAGTTGGAGTTGGACTGGACCTGTTCGAAGTAGCTGCAGATAACCCCTCCTGCGTTTGCCAGGAAGTCAGGGATCACGGTGATGCCGCGTTCGTAAAGTTCCTTATCCGCCTCCGGTGTCGTCGGGCCGTTGGCGCCTTCCACGGTCATCTTGACCTTGGAGCTGATGTTGCTCACGTTCTCTGCGGTGATGGAGTTCTCAAGCGCGGCGGGTATGAGGATGTCCACCTCTTGTTTCATCCAGGCATCGTCCGGTAGGACCTCGTAACCCAGCTCCTTCGCCCGTTTCTTGTCTATCGAGCCGAAGCGGTCGGTTATCCCTCGCAGTTCTTTCAGGTTGATGCTGTCTTTCTTGGAGAAAGAATAGGCGGTGCTGTCTTCCTGATCCCAGCAGGATACGCAGACCACGCTCCCCCCGTATTGGCTATATAGTTCGATGGCGTATTGTGCGACGTTACCGAATCCCTGCACGGATGCCGTTGTTCTGCCGATGTCTATCTCAGCCTCCTTACACGCCTCCCTTAGAGCGAAGATCAGGCCATATCCAGTTGCTTCCGTGCGGCCCAGGGAACCTCCCATGCCGACTGGTTTTCCCGTGATGAAACCAGGGTATCTTCCTCCGTTCAACATTTCGTACTCGTCCAGCATCCAGAGCATGTGCTGGCTGTTGGTCATCACATCTGGAGCCGGTACATCCTCCGTAGGCCCGACATTCTTGGATATCTGGCGCACCCAGCCTCTGCATATCGACTCTTGTTCCCGAAGGGAGAGGTTGTGAGGGTCGCATATCACTCCGCCCTTTCCTCCGCCTAGTGGTATATTCGCCACGGAACACTTCCATGTCATCCACATCGAGAGTGCCCGGACGGTGTCCGCTGTTTCCTGAGGGTGGAATCGTATCCCTCCTTTGCATGGCCCTCTGGCATCGTTGTGCTGTATCCGGAATCCTTTGAAGACCTTGGTGGTGCCATCATCCATCTTCACAGGTATGTTGAAATGGTACTCCCTGATGGGTGTTCTCAACAGTTCCCATGTGCCGTTGTCCAGCTCCAGTTCCTTTGCCACTTTGTCAAACTGTTCCTGCGCCATCTTGTATGCGTTGAAACCTTTTTGTGCCATATCCTTTCCTCCTAGAGGGCTATATGTCTAGAGAATAGTTTTGATATATAAATCAGTAGCACAAATTTGCCACATGAATTATGCAACATGGCGCAGTTTAGGGGCAATAATATGGCAGAGTGTATGTTTTGGGAGTAGGTGACGGAATGCGTGTGGATTGATGGTGAGGGTGTGGTGTGTGAATTCGGCTACTTGCCCTGCCTAGTGACCTTTTGTCTCCTGTATTCCATGAGCTGCTTCTCTATCAGCCCCAACGATACCTTCTTTGCGTCGATGGAGTGTATGGAACGGGACGAGAGAATGGTATTGGACATGGCGCCGATACTGTCTGGGAATTCTGCTATCAGCATCTCTCCCCATTCGAAGAACTCGTCTATGGCGCGGAATGCGGAGAACAGAAGGAGATTATACCTGCCGATGCTGCTTTCCAGCGCCCGTGGGACGTGATCATCCGCTATCAGGAACCTCTTTATCTGTTCCCTGTCCTTCTTCATCTCCAGCATAGAGACTATGAGATTGTACTTGGGAGGGGCTAGGAGGTCAGGGAAATAACATTTGGGAGGGCCTATGATTCCCTCTTTCAAGAGCATCGTCGTTCTGCGCGCTATCCTCTTTCGATTCGTCCCGAGCTCTTTGGCAAGGTAGGTCTCGTTCGTATGGATGCATTCTCCGCTCAACAACAGGTCGAAGATATTGAGATCGTTCTTGTCGAACACGAAACCCCCTACCTCTAGCTTTCCAGCGGTCTTGAATTCCCTCCGCATATCGTGGAGGAAGCATGTCGGGTCGTATTTGAGTTCGAGTCTGTTGCTGAACATGTAGACCTCTGCGGCGGCCCTATTCTCTCGACCGGGTAGTTTCTGGTCTTTCACGATCCCCTCGCGCCAGGAATGATAATATTCCATATCTTTGAAGAATTCGATCAGGAAAGTATTATGCGGTCCTTCCATGCAGGACAGCGCGGCAAAAATGTTTGGATCCTCCTCGAAGAAGATCGTTGCCTGGGGGATTCGAGGTATGTCCGCCCAGGCAAGCACCAGCAAAGGATATTCCTGAAAGAGAAGAGGAAAAGGATATCGGGGAGGGTCCAATATCCGTTCTTCGATCAATCTCTCGACCTTGCTCTTTGCTGTGGCTCGGTGGATGCCCAGGCGTTTAGCAATGGCATTGATGTTGACATCCACGCCGTTCCCCGATACGATGTGACGGAGAAGTCGGAGGCTGAACTCATCCTCTAGGTGTTCCATCTTGATCTTCCTTCTCCTCTTCGGTCCTCTTTTCTTCCACCCCGCCCTCTTTTGCTTCTTCCCCTGCGGTCTCGTTCCCTTCCACAGGCACTTCCTCGTCCTCCTTCGCCCCCTCCTCCGTCTTTCCTTCCTCTTCTTTCCCTTCCTCTCCCATTTCCTTCTTCTTTCCCGGGCTCTTCTTTCTGGCCAGCCGTCCCGGTCTCCACACCACTATCAGCACGGCCAGGAGAGCGGTGACGATTATGATAAGCGCTATATCTCTGGTCTGGTCCACGGACGATGCCTCATCCTGCCCTTCTGTCCCCTCCGGTTCCGTTTGTATGGTCGGGTCATTGGGGGATGCGTC
>DAOVJP010000398.1 GCA_030673205.1 Thermoplasmata archaeon | reverse complement strand
TGGCCCACAGGATATTATGTCAACAAGCCCTGCAATGTCACGGCGGTGGTCACGGATAATGTGGGAGTGGAAAATGTGTCCATAGAGATAATCCCCTCCGGTTCCGTTGCCAACCCTGATGGTTCCATCACCATACTGAGTATCGAGGATGATGATCCCAGATGGTCGGTGCTCTTCGTCTGCCACGAGCCAGGAGACTATTTTGTCAAAGTGCACGTGAGGGATGTGAACGGCAACGAACACATCATGGAAAAGGATGGAAATGGGAAAGTGGTCACGTTCAAAGTGTTGGCGGACACCGCCCCCCCACAGGCCGCCCCCATCTTCCTCAGTTCAGGGGGAGATCTCGCATACAACCTCTCTTTCAACGAGGATAACAGGGTGACCTGGCTCAACCATTCCTATCAAAACAGCAGCACCGGCGAATGGCCCAATTCCCTTCAGAACAACACCGAGGCCAATTTCACCGCCGTCATCGTCGACAATACAGGCGTCGCGAGTGCCAATCTGACCATAGCTGAGAAGGGGGATGACAACTCGGGCGAGACCTATGAACTAATATTGTGGGAAGGGAACTGGACCGCGAACTTCACCCTCCCTGGGCCAGGGGAATACAATCTTATCATAAGATCAACGGATGTGAACGGCAACACCCACGTCCTAAAAGTAGATTATTATGGGGACCGCCTCTCGATATGGGTGAGATAGAGGATGTGAGCGTTCTCATCTCGCCATGAAATTTCCATAATTCCTGCGCCTCCATACTACCACTCCCAGGGTGGCCTCTTGTCTAGAGCCAGGGCCAACAATGCCGGGTCCATGCTGGCGACCGCTTCTTTCCCTCCCTGTACAGAGAATCCTCCGCTGACTGCAATCTCTCCCAGATCCTTTCCGATTCCCCAACGGGCCAGCCCATCCAGGACAACATCCGCCGTCTCGACCATGCTTCTCTCAGCCGCCACCACCCAGTGCCCGTCCTTTATGTATGGGCCACCCATACCTTTTTCCTCCCATTTTTCCAGGAAACGGGAGGAGTGTTCGCTCCAGACTGGAGGACCGAGGTGGATGTAGACCCGTGGGCGGGTGCCTTTCTCCAACTCCAGCAACAAGTATAGGCGGTCCTCCGTCGCTTCCGCAAAGGAGGAGATAACAGGAAAGCCCTCGTCTCCGCAGCGCTCGACCAGGACACGGTGGAACTTGAGGAACTGGGGATACAGCACATCCTCCACCATCTTAGGCCGAGGAGCGGTCACCAACAGAGGAAAGCTCCCTCTCTCCTCGAACAACCGCACCGCCTCCTTGGAGGCCATGGGCGTGGGCGTGTTGGGAAAGAAGAACTCTTCCTTGGGAGAAGACCGATACACGGAGGAGGCATGGGAAAAGAAGGCCATGACCTGCTTTGTAACAGCGGCCGCCACATTCCTGTTCGCATCCACAGGGTCCACGAACGCCAGCGGCTCCGAGAATCGTTTGGGGGGCGTATCGTCCAGGGCCAGTACGAGTCCCGGCTTCCATGTCAATGCGGCCTCCAAAACCCCATGGAAAGACCCGTAGCGGAGAATAAGCAGCTCACAGAGATATCCGCTGAAACCCCCTATGGAGGCTTCGGCCCCGTATACGCCCACACCCTTCATGAAACATTTGAGCAGCAGCACCTCCCTCCGCCCTTCTTCCGAGAGATGTTCTATTATGTAGTGGGTGTGGAAAGGGGTCCGATCGACGGCGCTCATGCGTTCCGATGGTGATGCCAGCTTGTAACAGGGTACAAGGTCCACCTCAAAG
>DAOVJP010000480.1 GCA_030673205.1 Thermoplasmata archaeon | reverse complement strand
TGACAATGCCCTCTATCTGATAGAACTCGGGGAGATGGGTGGAATCCAGCGCCTCGTTCCTGAACACCCGCTCGATGGAGAAGACCTTACAGGGTTCGGTCGGGTTCTCATACAGATGGCGGATAGTGTTGACCGTGGTATGCGTTCTCAACACAGTCCTCTCCGTCTCTTCCCTCTTCCACTGGTAGTTCCAGCCCCTAGATCGGGTACTCCCCCCGTTCTCATGAACGGCCTTTATCCTGCCCACAACATCCTCATCGACCCCGAGATCCTTTTCCAGGTCGGTGTAGAACGTGTCCTGCATATCCCTCGCAGGGTGGTCCTGGGGTATGAATAGCACGTCCATGTTCCAGAAACAGGTCTCGACGAAGGAGCCGTGTATCTCGGTGAATCCCATTCCCAAGAAGGCCTTTCGTATCTCCTCCATATTATCCCGTAGGGGGTGCATTCTCCCCCCGGTTATCCTGGGAGCATACGCGGAAACATCGTATCTTCTGAAGTCCACTCCTCTCCATCCGCCCCCGGACAAGAGCCGCGGCGTGAGTTCCGCTTTCTCCTCTCTTATCTCCACGCCCTTGGATATGAAATCCCAGCCCTTGGGCATAAGATAGAGTCGACGCTCCACCTCCTCCCTCTCCTTCAAAATATCTTTTCTCTTTTTGAGCATGTCTATTATCCTGGGCTCCACATCCTTCTCGCTCACCTCCCCGTCTACCAGCAGTTTGATCAGCTCTTCGTCCTTGCCCAGTTTGTCCAAGGCCTTCGTCCCTATGGGGGTGATGAAGAGCAGGGTCTCTCCATCCTCCTTCCTCATCTCCACCCAACCCTTCTTCTTGAGCCAGCCAATAGCTATGGGCACCTCTTTTCCATCCAGCTTCTTGGAGGAGCGGAGCTGTTCCATGGTGGCCACTCCATGGTTCTTCTTTATGAATCGCAGGGCTCTCCTCTCTGGGAGGTCCTTGGTACCTGCCTGTTTTCGTAGGAGGGAATAATGTCGTGTCACCCTCTCATCTATCCGGAGGCAGCTCTTGCTCTGGAGCCAGGAGGCGGCGTTCCTGATCTCCACAAGCTGTTTGTGGCGCGC
>DAOVJP010000015.1 GCA_030673205.1 Thermoplasmata archaeon | reverse complement strand
CCCTCCTCATCTCCCTCCTCATCTCTCTAATGTCCTGCGCCGCAATACGGGCATCCGTCCTTGGTCTCGACGTATGTCTTACCGCAGAACTGGCATCGTATCTTGATGACCTCTTTGATCACCTTTTCCTTGACTACCTGTGGGGCTTGCTGGCCAGGCTCGTCGAAGACGTAGGTGCCCAGACCATATCGGCCGTCCTTCCCTCCTCCCGTGCCCTGGCCCACCTGTGCCATTCTCTGCTGTTTGAGGTCATTCGTAGCCTTCTGGATGCTCCCTGGGTCTTGGGCCTGGAATGTCTTTCCATTGATCATGAGCTTGGGGCCTCCCATCATGCTCTTCTTCATGTTCATCTCGTATATGCCCTCCAGGGTGAAGGAGAAGCTCTCCTGGTTATATCCCCTCTTGTTCCTCACGAAGATGAGACGCATGTTGGTCAGCACCACAGTGCCCACCTCTCCCCCTACCTTCACGTTCTGGAATCCTGTCACGGCGTGCTCTTCCGATTGCAGCATGAGAACGTTCTGTACGTCTTGTGGGATATTGCTCATTTGCCTCGGAGAGATATAGGCAGCGGGGTTAAAATGATTTACTCAACACAATCTTTTTATCGCTTCCATCCTACCGGACCCTATGACCAAAATGGAAGTGGAGATCATCCAGGTCAACGGCCTGGCCCTCATGGCAAAGGCCTCTTCTGGCCACTGGATCCCAATGGATACCAGCTCAAAGGTAGGAGGGCATGAAGGCGCGGCCACCCCCATGGAACTGGTGCTGATGGGCTTGTGCGGCTGCACGGCCATGGATGTCATATCCATCCTCGACAAGATGCACGTCCCCTACGGGAAGATAACGGTGACGGCCAGCGCCGAGAGGGCGGAGGAGCATCCCAAAAAGTTCGACAAGGTCCATATCGTCTATACCCTCACTCCTAAAGATGGAGAGGAGATCCCCACCGCCAAAGTGGAGAAGGCCATCCGGCTCTCCGAGGACCGGTATTGCGGGGCCGCGGCCAACCTCAGACCCAGCGTGGACATCACATCCGAGTACAAGATAGTGGAATAGGCATATACGGGCCGTATATGTTAGGGGAGAGCCAAGACCGAACTCGCTGACTTGGAAATACGTTATCGCGGGGCGTTGAGGTTGTCAATCCTTTTTTCGTGTTTGTTCCTTCTGCTATGTGTGCTTTGCCTCGCCGATCTTCTCAGGGGGAGTTGAAAGCACTATCTAGGTTCAGATCCTATATCAGTAGGAGGAATGCTTCTACGGGCAGTATACTGTATCGGTTGTGTGTTTCCATATTTTGTTTGGATAGCAAGACCCCGCTGTTGAAAGTGAATGCGAAGTTCCCAAAGTCTCTCTTTGTGACCTGGTTCTGATATTTGACCTCTATCGGACAGATGTGGTCTTTGTGTTTTAGGACGAAATCAATTTCTTTTTCTTTCTTCCCTTTTTTCTTCCAGAACATGACCTTTTCGTGTGGTGTGAACACGTCACTCGGGCCCATGTTGTATGCCCATCTTCTGAGGTGGTCTGCGACTACCATTTCTATCAGGTTGCTTTTGTCTCCTTGTTTGGCTATTGCGTCTTGGGCGTGTGTGAAGTAGTCTGGTGTTCCTTGCGTCCATCCACGGATGGCGTGATATATGAATGGGTCTGTAAAGTATGCTTTCTTCTCTCTTGAGTAGTTTGCTTGGTTCTTGTGGAGGTCTATGGGGTATTGGAGGTTCAGCACGAATGAGCTTTCCAGTGCTCCCATATATCTCGTCACTGTGTTGTGGCTCTTTATTTCGTTTTCTTTGGCTATTGAATGCGCGCTTATCCTGGTGGTCATTTTGTTCACTGTGGAGCGTAGGACTTGCCGTGTGATGTTCTCGTCGTAGTTCCATTTTCTTAGGTCACCCAGTAGCCATTGGACATATATCTCGTATGTGACGTTGGTTATTGCTACTTTCTCGTAGAATTCGTTTATTGCCTTCATCACTCCCCCCGTGATGAGGTAGTTGTCAAGGAGTTCTCTTGTTTCTTTAGCGTATAGTGGGTATTCTGTTTGGATCTTTTTGTCTATTTTTCCTTCAAATAGGTCGAACAGCGTCTGGAACCTGGCTTCCCGCTCCCGGGGGAATATCTCTCGTAGTTGCTTACCTAGCTTTGGTCTGACCGTTCCTACGTATTCTGCAAATTTCATTGGCAGGAATATCTTGTTCATTGGTCCATCCGCTTCTCCACGTCGCCCCGGGAGACGCTCCGTAGATCGCTTCAGATCGAGGGCGTGTGATCCTGTTAATACAGCGGTCACGTTTCCCATCTTATCTGTGTCAATCAGATGCTTCAGTGCTATTTCCCAGTTTTTTACTGTCGAAATTTCGTCTATGAACATGTAGCGGCGTTGTCCTTTTTCAAGAACGTTTGAGAATTTCATGTACAACTCTATGAGTTCTATTAGGTCGTTTTTTGAGTCTATCTGTTCGCAGGTGAAGTAGAACACGGCGCGAGGAGGCAGTTCTTTGGCAGGGAGGGATGGAGGGAACAGTAATTCGTTTATGAGGAACTTGACCAAAGTCGTTTTCCCAACCTGTCTTGGGCCACGAAGGGTGTATATCGCGTCTTTATCCAGCGCAAAGAATTTTCTTATGCGCGGATCCCAAGTTATGCTTGCGCCGTACGCTTCACGGATCTTCTTGTCGGTCTGTATCGCTGTTCGCTCGCTCCACCAAGGGTTTTGTTCGATCAGTTGTTCAAGTTCCATGGTCATTCAAATGACAGACCTTTTATATAGAGTTTGTCATCGTCATGACAGACCTTTTATATATTAGCTGTCGTTTTATTGTAGTGAACTCCTTCCATCAATCTCCGGTTAAGACCAAAGCCCCTGAACACCCTCAACCGAAAGTGTTAGGGGATAGTTGCTTAGTGGGAGCGAAGAATAGAGGATGGAGGAGAGAACGTGAACAAACCTGACCTAGTGGTGGACGCTGTGGGACTCTATTGTCCCGAGCCGATACTCCTGTTGACCGAGGAGATGGAAAACCTCGGCCCAGGCCAAACCCTTGAGCTTGTGTTGGACGATCCCTCCGGGAAGGAGGACGTGGAGCGTTGGTGCAAGCGCACTGGGCAGGCCCTACTCTTCTTCTCCAAGGAAGGCAAGGAGATGCATTTCACGATAGAGAAGAGGCGATGATGAGAGAGGCGATGCAAAGGATGATAGAGAAGAGGCAAAAGATGATAGAGACGATGCGATAAGAGAACAGGAGGCAGAGAACATGGGAGAAAATATATTGTACATACAGACATCTGGCTTCGACACGCCGGAGAGGCTCTATGCACCCCTTGTGGTGGCCCAGAGCGCGAAGGCCATGGACATCGAAGCCGCCATCTTCTTCACGCTGAATGGGGTCTTGACGGTGAAAAAGGGAGAGGCGGAGAAGATAAAGCTCGGCAACCTTCCCTCTCTGGCCGAGGTATTGAAAAAGACCATAGAGATGGGGGTGGATATGTATGTCTGCGACCAGAGCACCCAGTTATTGGGACTGGACCGCGGGAACTACGTGGATGGCGTCAAGGTGGTGGGAGCGGTCACGATGAACGACCTTGCGTTGGAGGCTGACGCCGTAATAACATTCTGAGGTGAGGAAATGGACAAGGAGAAGGGAGTATACCTGGACTACCAGGCCGGAGCGGGGGTGGACCCGCGGGTACTGGATGTCATGCTCCCGTATATGACAGAGAGTTTCGGCAACCCAACGTCCATGCACCATTGGAGTTGGGAGGCGAAGAAGGCGTTGGAGAACGCTCGCAGAGCCGTTGCCGACCTTCTGGGGTCCCAGGACTGGGAGAGGATATTGTTCACATCCTCCGCCACGGAGAGCAACAATCTAGCCCTCAAGGGCACGGCCCGCCGCCTGAAGAAGAAGGGCATGCATATCGTCACATCCAACATAGAACATTGGTCCGTTCACACGCCATTGAAAGCCCTTCAGAAGGAAGGTTTCGAGGTCACTCAGGTCGAGGTGGACGAGCAGGGGCTCGTGGACCCAGGGGATGTGGAATCGGCCATCCGTGACGATACCATTGTCATCTCGATAATGATGGCGAACAACGAGATCGGTGCCATCCAACCCCTAGAAAAGATAGCGCATCTAGCCCACGAGAGGAATGCGCTGTTCCACACAGACGCCACCGCCGCCCTCGGGAGGATGGGATTGGATGTGGAGAAGATGGGCATAGACCTCCTCTCCTTGTCCTCCAACCAGATATATGGCCCCAGGGGCGTCGGAGCCCTCTACGTGAAGAAGGGGATACGTTTGGAGCCCGTTCTTCATGGCGGAGGCCAGGAGTTCGGCATGCGCTCCGGCACAGAGAACATCCCTGGAATAGTCGGTTTGGGAAAGGCCGCCTGGATAATGGCGATGGAGGGAGAGGAGGAACGGCGGATGTTGGGCGCCATGTCCGATAATCTCATCGAACGCATACTCTCCACCATACCTGGTGCTTCCCTCAACGGCCCCAAGGATCCTCGATTACCGGGCAATGTCAATGTACGCTTTTCCTATGTAGAGGGCGAGGCCCTGGTCTTAGGACTGGATTCCTATGGCATAGCCACGTCCAGCGGGAGCGCCTGCAGCTCCAAGACGCTGGAACCCAGCCACGTGCTGCTGGCCATAGGGCTGCCCCATGAGATAGCGCATGGCTCCCTTCAACTAAGCTTTGGCCGCTGGACCACCCAGGGGCACATGGAAAAGCTTATGAGTGCTCTGCCCAAGGTGGTGGAGCGCCTACAGAAGATGTCACCCCTAGCGCCACCCGAGTGGCTGAAGGAGATGTACGGGGGATAGAAGATGAAATACAACATTTACAGCGAAAAGGTGATGGACCACTTCCAGAACCCTAGGAATGTGGGCGTCATAGAGGACCCGGACGGCTTCGGCCGGGTGGGAAACCCTGTGTGCGGCGATCTGATGGAGATGTTCATCAAGGTCGAAGATGATAAGATAACGGACATAAAGTTCCGCACCTTCGGCTGCGGTTCGGCCATAGCCACGAGCAGTATGGTGACCGAGCTGGCCATTGGTACGGACCTCCATAGGGGATTGGAGATCACAAGGGGAGAGGTGGCGAACGAGCTGGACGGTCCTCCTCCGATAAAGATGCACTGCTCCAATCTGGCGGCGGACGCGCTCCATGCGGCCATCGTGGACTATCTCATAAAACAAGACCGCTTGGAGGAGTTCGGCCTCAGCCCGGAAGAGGCGAAAAAGATAGTACACCCTGAAGATCCGGAACACTGAGGCATGGCCATTGTGGGTCGTTACGATCAGTCTTCCCATGTTATGGTCACGGAGGATATTATCACATCGATCACCGGAGCATCGGAGAGCGCACCGCCTTTATTCTCGGTTTGAACTGCAGATATGTCCCGTACCGTTTCCATGCCAGATGTGACGAGACCGAACACGGCATAGCCATCCGGGTCCATTCCTCCGGCGTCCAGTTGGTCCTGGGCTCCATCGCATATATAGAATTGGCTGGTAGCACTGTTCGGGTCGCTGGTCCTCGCCATGGCTATGGCTCCGTCCACATGTAGGAGCCCAGTATCGATGGTTCTCTCTATCAATATGGGAGGATCGGTGGGCTTCTTGTTGTAGTTGGTGTCAAATCCTCCTCCTTGGATCATGAAGCTGTCGATGACCCTGTGGAATATGGTGTCGGAATAGAATCCGCTCTGTGAATAGTCGATGAAATTGGATACGGTGATGGGCGCAACGTCTGGCCTGAGTTCGACCACTACGCTCTCATCATACCCCTCAATAACAATGGTGGCTATGACCCGCTCGATCGGATTGGTGCCCAATGTATATTCGTGGAGGTTGGTATAGCCATCCAGGTCCGCGTCCTTGTTCGCATCCCCGGCGTTACGTGGGTCCAATCCATTGTCGACCTCGTACTTGTCAGGCATACCGTCGTCGTCGGTATCAGAGTTCCCGGGATCTGAGAAATATGTGTACTCATCCGCGTTGACGAGCCCGTCCCCGTCCCTATCCTCCTGGCCGTCCGAAGCATCGGTGGGGTTGAAGCCGTAGTTCTGTTCATATTTGTCGGGCATGCCATCCCCATCCGTGTCAGAGTTATGCGGATCGGTACCCATTCCAAATTCCTCGAAGTTCGTTGCGCCATCTACGTCCGGATCCTCGTCCCTGTCCGTCGGGTCCTTCGGGTCTAGGCCATAGGTCACCTCGTATCCGTCCGGCATACCGTCCCCATCCATGTCCGGGTTCTTCGGGTTCGTCCCCTCCTCATATTCTTCAAGGTTCGTCAATCCATCCCCATCCTTATCTCCCAGGGCGTCCAAGGGGTCGTCAGGATCAAAGCCGTTCTCGGTCTCCCATTCATCGGACATGCCGTCCCCGTCGCTATCCTTGGCGGTCAGGAACACCAGATAATAGGCCATGATGGATACTATCAAAATGACTATTACGGCCACGACGAGAAGCTTCGTCTTGTTGTCTCCGCCAGAGGAGTGATGCTCCTTCTCCGCCGCCTTCAACTCCTCCAGTCCTTTTCCGTGGACCCGTTGGAGATGCCTCTCGTAGTTAGTCTCTTTAACAGAAACCCCACATTCGGGGCACGTCTTCTTTCCGGATGACATACCTTGCTCTATCCCATTTTCGCATTAAAAGCTATCGATAGTGGTGTGTGGTGGGGTCACTGGGAGTGCATAGTGGAGTTCACAGGCAGCGTGCACCAGGGTCACTGGTAGCGCATGGTATGGCTCGCCGGTGCGATCCAACGAGCCAAATGGAGTCATGTTTAAATACGCCATGTCCATTGCGATATCGAGCATTGTTAGGTCGTTGCCAGCTCGGAATAAAACCAGGAAACGGCGGTGAGATGATAACGTGGAGAGCACACCGCCCCCTGAGGAATTTTCGAAACGTGTGAGAGAATGGGAGCGACGACTCCGCCCATACCGAAGAGAGAGGGCTCTGGACGTGAAGAATACCGCCTTGGTTGTAGTAGACCTTCAGGAGTTCTTCGTTGACCCCTCCTCCCACGCCTTCCTCCCTCTATCTCCCCATATCGAGAGGAATATCCGCCTGCTGGTGGACGCGTATAGGCGCAGGGGCTTGCCCATCATCTTCACCAGACATGCACACGGTGCTGAAAGCACGTTGGGAAGTATGGGGCGCTGGTGGGGCGATCCTCTTATGGCTTCATCCCCTCTCTCCAAATTGCGTCTTGAGCCAGCGGAGGGGGAGGTGGTTGTGGTGAAGGAGCGGTACGATGCGTTTCACAACACGAGCCTGGAGGAGGAGTTGGAAGACCGAGGTGTGAAAGAATTGGTGTTCACTGGCGTCATGACCGACCTCTGTGTCGAGACCACTGCCCGCTCGGCCTTCGTGCGGGACTACGATGTCATGGTGGTGATGGACGCCACGACGACGCAGAGCGAGGAACTGCACATCTCCTCCCTCATCACCCTGGCCCACGGGTTCGCCATCATAAGGAGGACGGACGAGATATTGGGTGAGATCGGGAGGGAGATGAATGAGTAGAACCTGGGACACCATCGTTATAGGCGCTGGCCCGGCAGGTCTAGCGGCGGCTACCCAGCTTGCACGGACGGACCAGAGCGTGCTAGTGCTGGAGAGGAAGAGGCTCGGGGGGCTGTTGTGGAATGCCAATCTCGTGGAGAACTATCCCGGCTTCCCCGGAGGAATCGGAGGCCAGGAACTCGCTTCCCTCATGGTGGAACAGGCGCGACAGGCGGGAGTGAGGTTCGAGATGGAGGAGGTAATGGAGTTGACGGAGGATGCGGTTGGCTTTGTGGTGGTTGGGAGGGAAAACGAATGGAAAACCCGTACCGTGATATTGGCCGCTGGCACATGTCCCAAAAAGCCCATCTTCCGAGGCCTGGAGACATTGGGGCAGGGGGCGGTGGAATACGAGGTCGCAGACCTGCCCGAGAACCTGGAGGAGAAGGAGGTGCTGGTGGTTGGAGGCGGAGATGCGGCGTTCGACCACGCCTTGAACATAGTGTCCCGTGGAGGAAAGGCCGTCATATGTCACAAGGGGGAGAGAGCGGGGGCGCTGGCCCTCCTAGTGCGCCGTGCTTCCGAGGAAAAGAGCATAGATGTCCTGGCGGGGGTTGCCCTGGAGGGGTGTGAACCAGGGGGCCGATGGGTTCTGGCTAGCCTGAGCTCCGGCGAGGTCCTGGATGTGGACCACATCCTTTTGGCATGCGGCCGTGTGGCGAATGACCGTCTACTGGCAGAGCCGCTGCCCCGGGGCCTCTTTCCCATAGGGGATATGGTGAACGGGCATTATAGGCAGGCCGCGATAGCCGTGGGGGACGGGTTGCGGGCGGCGATGAGGATCGAAGAGATGCTGAGGGGCGAGGATAGGGAGCCGAGGGAGGATGAAGATATGGTGAGGGATGAGGCAAAAGGACCGATGAAGGATGAAGATATTCGATCGAATGAGGGATGAAAATGGAGATCATTGATGTTATAGGCACGGAGGAACTGGCGAAGGTGTACGTGGCGTCCATGGGAGAGGATCGTTTGGTGGAGTTTGTGGAGTCCAGGCAGCCTCCCTATACCTGGGAGGAGAAATGGGTTCTCATAGTCTCCCCCTCATTCGGCTGTCCTGTCGGCTGTCCCATGTGCGACGCAGGAGGCGACTACCGGGGCCAGTTGACCAAGGAAGAGATATTGGAGCAGATAGACCACCTTGTAACGAGGAGATATCCCGATGGGCATGTGCCTGTACCGAAGTTCAAGATACAGTTCGCTAGGATGGGGGAGCCAAGCCTCAACCCCGCCGTCCTGGATGTGTTGGAAGAGCTGCCGAAACGCTATCATGCGCCGGGCCTCATACCTTCCATATCCACCGTTGCACCCAAGGGCACCGAGGCCTTCTTCGATAGGCTGAAGGAGATAAAGGACAGACTCTATCCGAATGGCATGTTCCAACTCCAGTTCTCCATACACACCACGGACCCAAATGAGAGGGACACGGTCATCCCGTGCAAGAAATGGAGCCTGGAGAAGATCGCCAAATATGGAGAGAACTTCGTAGAGAAGGGAAAGGGAACGATGGAG
The DNA here is from genome assembly GCA_030673205.1 of Thermoplasmata archaeon. Lineage (GTDB taxonomy): Archaea > Thermoplasmatota > Thermoplasmata > JAGHBH01 > JAGHBH01 > DAOVJP01. Next base: position 3,060 of record DAOVJP010000015.1, on the reverse strand, counting down.
AGGGAGGAAGAAGGAGAGAACGGAGGGGGGAGCGGGATGAAGGAAGAAGGAGAGAAGGGGAGGAGAACGATGGATAACGGAAGGAAAGAAGGAGAGGGGAGCGAGGGGGAGAGGAAGGACCGGAAAGTGACGCTAAACTTCGCGGTCATGGAAGGGCAGATAATAGACCCCAGTGCGCTGAGGAAGATATTCCATCCCGACACGTTCCTCATCAAGATCACCCCTCTGAACCCCACGGAGAGAGGGAAGGAAGGTGGCCTTTCCACAGGTTTCGACCCGAAGGACCCGCACAGCGCGTCCGGCTTCGTCGATGCATTCCAGTCCCAGGGCTACGATGTCATCCTAAGCATAGGCGAGTTGGAAGAGAACAACATAGGAAGCAACTGCGGACAATATGTCCAGAGGATACTGCAGCGATGATGAGCCTTTTATATTTGACCCATATATAGTCACGGAGGACCCATGACACACGGAGATTGTTTCATCTACGCCCATGAACACAGGGAGGAGATAATCTGGATGAGCCAGAACACCAACCAACTCCCCACCGATCCAAGGATAGAGGGAGCAATGTTGGATGCGATACGGCAGAAGGACTACGTGTTCTACCCATATAACAAGGGCGTGTTCGGATTGAGGGAAGCATTGCTCGCCGACGTGAACGCTCCCGAAGAATACGAGGCACTCATCACCAACGGGGCTATAGAGGCATTGTATGCACTGACACGGGCCCTATTGAAACCGGGGGATGGGGTCATATGCACGAACCCCAGTTTCATGCCCATCCACCACCAGATACGATTGTGCGGCGCCGTGCCAGTGGAACTCCCAATATACGCGCCTCCCTACAAGATGACCGTTGAACAGGCCCAGGAGGCTATCGATGCCCGGACGAAGGCGCTATTGTTGATAGACCCGCACAACCCCATGGGCTCCCAATACGACAAGGACGAGGTAAAAGGATTGTGCGATCTTGCAGAGGACTATAGGCTCTGGTTCATTCATGACATAACATACATAGACTTCGCCCACACCCACACCGCGGCCCATGACATAATACCAGAGAGGACGATAGACGTCTACTCCTTTTCCAAGAACAGCGCCATGGCAGGGATGAGAATAGGAGGGCTCATGGCCCCCGGCGCCATCATGGAACTAGTGGAGCCCTACAACACGAACGTTCTCAGCGCCAACGTCATAGCCCAGCGGGCGGCCCTCGCCTCTTTGGAGACAAAGAAGGAATGGATAGGGAGAATGGTGGGACAGGCCCGGCGGAACCAGGCCATGATAAAGGAGGCTGTGGACGATATCCCTGGCCTCAGCCTCCCCGTCTATCCCTCGGGAAGCAACATGTTCGTCATGGACCTCGGAGATACTGGCATAGATCCAGATCGTTTGCAGGAGGAACTGCTGTACGAACACAACATCTTTGTCAGGAGCGGGACCTATGTCTCAGAGGAGTTCGGAGATAGGTTCGTCAGGATCAGTTTCACCGTCCCGGAAGAGGGAATAAAAATGTTCGTTGCAGCTCTGCCAGAGGCAGTGAGAAAGCTGTCTAGCTCCCCGTAGGCATTCTCACTATGGCCGTGACCTCGAAGCCATCGTGGAATGAGCCATACCCCACCCCCTCGGCCTCCACATCTATCCTCCAGTTACCAGGTTCCGGCGAGGGGAACTTCGGCCATTGGTCGGGTTGGTGCGTGGTGACATTATAGGTCACAGAGTACACCTCTTCCCCCCCTTGTCCCGGTTTGGATAGCGTTACCTTCACCATCCTTTCAAGGTCCATCTGTTCCGACATGTTGTCCACTACATCTTTTATCGCGGAACCATCTGGAAGCTCGTCCCGTTGGACACGCACCCTCATATCGATGTATAATGAGCCGTTGGTGACGTTCACCAGCACGAATCCCGTATACGCCAGACTGCTCAGGTCATCCGGGTCTGTCTCGAACGTGTGGCTTATGTTGGTGTAATTGTTGAAATAGCGGGTATCATCCACATCCACAGGTATGAGCGTGTCCTTTGCCCATTCTATGTCTATACAACCTGCGGAGGACACGGCGGCGATCAATACCGCCATGACCAATATGGATAGCCTACGCATGTGGGGACCATATCCCTGGGAGATAAAATAGTTGTCCTAGTGCTCGCCATCCCTATCGGCCTCGTCCCTAGTGAGAAAGTGCTATACGAAGGGAGAGCACCACCACCACGATCCCTGCCACGGACAGGAAAGAGAACGGCTCTCCCAGGAGCCAGATGGCCAAGAGGAGAACGAGGACCGGCTTCAAATAGAATAGCGAACTACCCCTGGCCGTCTCGACCATGTTAAGGCCGGTGAAGAACAGCAGATACCCGGTTCCTGTGGCCAGGAATCCGAGGTATAGTAATAGAAGCCAGGACACGGTGTCCACATCGGGCAACAGGGGCGTATTGGTGGCTAGGAGCACCGGGATGAACATGAGGGACCCCAAAGATATGGAGAATGCGGTGGAGGAGACAGGGTTCAACCTCCTGCCCGTGTTCTTGTTGATCACCGTGAAAAAGGAGAAACTCATCAGCGCGCATAAGAGGAGCATTATTCCAATAGCGGAGCCAGGATCTCTCATCTCCTCTATTGAGAGCAGGATGACCCCGAACATACCCACCCCGACCCCTACGATCATCCTTCGAGAGAGGGATTCTTTGAGCAGAAGAGAGGAAAGAAGGAGAACAGGAAGGGGAACGGCGGCTATTATCGTGGCGGCGGTGGATGCCTTTACCGTATAGAGGGCGGTGTGGAAAAGCGTGAAGGTCAAAGTGATGCCCAGGAAAGCGGCGAGAAGGATGGGATAGATATCGTTTGAGAGCATTTTCCAGTTCTTATTCCTATGTATCTTATATATCCCACAGGGTAAGAGCAGCAGGGAGGCTAGGGAGAATCGTATGAAACCTATGGTGAGAGGTTGGATGTCCCCGTGTATGGCCTTGGACACGACCTCTACGGTGCTCCAGAGGACTATGGCCCCCAAGATGAAAAGGTATCCCTGGGTGTGCTCTTTCATATAGGGCCCTTCT
>DAOVJP010000467.1 GCA_030673205.1 Thermoplasmata archaeon | reverse complement strand
AGAGCCTGCATGGAGAGGTAGAAACATGTCTCGAACGAGACAAGATCAAGGGGGTGGAGAGGTTTGACAAAGGCGCAGATGAACTTTGGGACCGGACCAAGGGAAACGTGGGGATCACCCTACCGCGGACCGAAGAATACTTGAACTGGCGATATGTGGAAAATCCCTCTGTGAGATACCACAAAGCGGCCTATACACTAGGAGGCCGCATGTGCGGGTTCATAGTGCTCAAACAGTATAGGGGGGGAAAGATCACCACCGGCAACATAGTGGACATACTGGCCGAGGACCGGGAGGTCTTTCGCGCACTGCTGCGCTATTCCTACGAATATTTTCAAAAGGAGAGGATCGAAGAGGTCACATGCTGGTTCGGCCACGGCAGTTCCTACGCCAACATATTTAGGGAAGAAGGCTTTGTGGATACGAAGATGGATAGAACATACTTTGCTATGAGACCCCTAGATGCGGCCTGGTCTGACCGGCTAAAGGGTTGGGACAAGTGGCACATGACCATGGGAGACAGTGATGTCTTTTAGAGGTGAAGGAAGATGAACATACTGATAATAGCCCCGCACCCTGATGATGAGGTCCTGGGATGCGGAGGAACGATGGCCCTTCATGCAAAGAGGAACGATGACGTCTATCTTTGCATCGTGACGAAGAGGGAAGGACAGGAATGGCCGAGGGAGAAGGTTGAGGGAAGAGAGGAGCACATAAACGCGGCGAGCAAGACATTGGGCGTGAAAGAGACGTTCTGCCTCGGCTTCCCCGATGGAAGATTGGATACCGTGCCCCAACGGGAGTTCAACGACGCGCTCTTGGACGTGGTGAATAAGACCAGACCGGATATAATGTACATTCCCAACCGGAACGATGTGCATGACGACCACCGCCGCACATATCAAGCTGCCCTGGTGGCATCCAGGCCTGGCGGAGGGCATGAGATAAAGAAGATATTATCGTACGAAAGCGGATGGGTCTTCCCCAACACCCCCTTCGCCCCCACGGTATTCACTGATATCAAAGATACCCTCGATACAAAGCTGGCCGCCATGCAGGAGTACAAGACAGAGGCGGCGGAATATCCTCATCTCCGCTCCCCTGAAGCAATCCGCGCCATGGCCATGCGCCGGGGCAGCTATGCGGGGTTGGAATACGCCGAGGCCTTCGAACTGGTGAGGGAAATAGTGGTTTAGCTATTT
>DAOVJP010000286.1 GCA_030673205.1 Thermoplasmata archaeon | reverse complement strand
CCCATATCCACCTTCTCGAACGTGGGCACATCATTCTCATCCATGCCATAATCCATAGCATCGTCGTAACTCGCGTACATGTCCCCGGCGAGGCCGTCCGCGTAGCCATCTTCGTAGCCGTCGTCATACCCCTCTATATATTCGGCACCCTCTTCATACGGGTCATACCCTGCTTTATACGTACCGGCTTCCCCGTCCTCGTAACCCGGCCAATATCCCGAGTTGTACCCATTATTATAATCGGCGTTTGTGGCTCCCTCTGCATATCCTGCATCGTAGCCATCAACATATCCCTCTAAGTAAGCATCACTGTAATCCTCGTACTCCATATCCCATGGCTGGGGATCCTCCTGCGGCTCGCCCCATTGTCCATCAGAATATCCCTCCCACCATCCTTCGTCGTAACCTTGGTCGTAATCGCTGGGCACCTCAGGGAAATCTCCCGCGTATCCCGCCTCCATCGTCACTTCTATGGTGGTATCGGCGTTTGCTATGGCTAGTGTGTCCTTGGTGAATTCGATCGAGGATTGTGTGTCCACGGCGAAGGCGAAATATCCTGCGCCAGCAATGGAAATGACCACATCTTCTTCAGGTATGTTCGCGTCAACAGAATAGTCCACTCCGACACGCACGCCTCCACCGACATGGGCGCTCATCACATAGTTGTCTCCGGACGTTTCGTCCACCGTGTAGACCTGGTAGAATCCTAACTCTCCGGCCAGATTTGCGTCGTATACCACGCCTTCACCTGCGGCTAGGGGTTTCATTGCGTCAATGACCGGTTGAAATTCACCCAGGTCCATGCTCCATCCCATTGCCCACTCGTCACCTACCTCCCATTCGGGCACATCCTCTGCCATGGACGCCATGGGCAAGAGTGCCACGAACGATAGTGCGATTGCCAAACATGCCACTTTCCTTGAAATTGTTCCGTTCATTTGAACCACCAACTATATGCTATAGACAACAGGTTGTATATAAACTCTGCAGTTTGCTACATTCGATCCGTGAACATGCAAATCGGGGCCGTGGGGCTCTCCGTAAAGGAAAGACGAGGGAAAACAGATGAGGAAACTACATTCGTGGTCTCTGAACATAGGCTAGTGTGCAGAATATCGCTCCCCATGCCGCAATGATCGCGGATGGAAGCAGCATATCTCCAAGCGTGGGTTCGTGGAGGAAGAGCAGACCCAATGCCTGGGTCGCCCGACTCAACGGGAGCGCATCGGCCAAACCGGTAAGTGCTTCGGGGAAGAACCATGGGATCATGTAGACGAAGGAGAAGAATATCAAAGGCATGACCGCCAAGGAGGAGAGGGATTGCGAGGAGGTCCTATTCTTGGACAAATTGCCAATTACGAACCCCATCATGGAGAATACATACCCTACAAGGAAGGACAGCAGAATGATGCCAAATATGTTGATCGGAGTTACATGGATGGAGAAGAGGGCGGAGCCCAGTGTGGCTGCTAGCAGTGCGGACAGGGCTGCGATGGTCCCGTCTGCGAGCACGATCCCTCCCATCAAGAATGGTTTGCCAATGGGCGTGCATCTCAGCCTCTTCCTTATCCCATTCTCGGAGAGGAACGTCACTGTGTCGCTGGTGGAGAATACGGCGGATTGTATTGCCACCGCCCCAACGGACAACGGGACGGACAGATCGATATAGCTCCAACCCTCTTGGTCTATGGAATGGCTCTCCATCCGTATGGGGCCACTGTACTCTTGGTCCCGGAACGTCTCCATTATTCGGATGTTCGCCTCATCGGCCAGCCCTCCCAGTATAGCGTTTATCATATCTCCATTCGCCATATCCTCCCCCCTGTAGTGTACTTCGAATACGACGGTCGGTGTGGAATTCTGATCATCCAAGAAGCTGGTGAAATTCTCTTCCGCCCCTTCGGGCACCACTAGGATGGCGTGGGCCGCGCCTCTGTCCAGAAGCGCCATTGCCTCGTCCATGTCCTCGACCTCCAACACATGCACGTTCTCCGCTACTCCCACCCCTCCAAGGATCAGTTCGTAAACATCGCTCCCCTCTACGTCGTTGTTGACCAGGATCAGAGTGAATGATAGAGAACGACCTGGCAAGAAGACCAGGGCGAACACCCCCACCACCGCTATTGGGAATAGGATGGTCCAGGCCAGGGACCGGCGGTTCCTGAGCCTCCTCTTCATCTGCATCTGGAACACGGACAACAGTGTTCTCATCTCCTCCCTCCGTTCGTCATGTTCTCCCTCCGCCCATCATATCCTCTATCTCCCTCACCATATCTTTCATCGCCCCCCCTCCCTTACCATATCATATACATCACGGAGGTCGGCTTCCCTTGAATCATATACTTCCCACCCCTCTTTAAGGGGTGAAACGGAAGAGACCGCATCGGGCAGGCCAAGCGCAGATAGGAGCACCCATCCCTTGTCCGCATGTTTCACTTTGAACGCTCCTGGGACGGAGACCAACTTCTCCCTTGCCTCTTCCTCCCCCATGCGCTCCGGAGGGGAGATGAGCAACCTCGTCCTGTATCCCAATACTGTCTGTGCCTCAGCCTTCCCGGCCACGATCCCCACTCTTCCCTCCTCCAGCACCAGGAGCCGATCGCCCAGGACATCTATCTCCTTGCCCTCGTGGGACGATATCAGCATCCCCCCGCCCTCTCTCTTGAACTCGGACAGCACGGACCACATCCACGCTTTGTTCTCATGG
>DAOVJP010000396.1 GCA_030673205.1 Thermoplasmata archaeon | reverse complement strand
TACCCGGTTACTACGGAGCCGGAGACACCGTCACAGGATGCCAGCCCACAAGCACCCATAGGCGATCCCATCACGCCCACCTCACTTCCCGAGCTACCTTTCTCCGATTTTGCAGGGACACGTGCGCCGAGCGACTGGAGCGAGGATGTTATGTTGACGGATGAGAGCGACGGCGGCCAGTCCTCCTCTCCTGCCATCGCTGTGAGCGAGGATTGTGTACATGTGGCTTTTCAAACAAGATGGGGGTCTGTTCCCATCTTTTACGAGCATGTCCAGTATCGTAGAAGCCTTGATGGTGGTCTCTCATGGGAAGAGGTGATCGATCTCCGTTATGATGACTCGCCGCTCATAAGTTCACATACGGATATTGCTGTTTCCGGCGATAACGTGTATGTAGTATGGGGGGATAGAAGAGAGACCAGTGGGGAAGCGGTTTATATCAATATCAGTCGGGATGGTGGAGATACGTGGGAGGGCAATTACAACCTGAGCAGCATCGGCTCGTGGTGGTCCGAACACCCCCACATCAGTGTAAATGGGTCCAGGGTTGTCGTCCTCTGGAGCGACGACAGAGACCACATCTCCGTCTCCACCTCTTCCCTATATATGCGGCTCTCCACCGACAACGGGACAACATGGGGGCCGGAAACACGGATCACGAACATCACCGACACGAACGACCAATACGACGACTTCCCAGCACAGATAATAATAGAAGACGAGACCATCTACGTCCTGTTCAACAGAGCATCCCCATACTCCGGAACCATAGAGACCACATTCATGAAGAGCCACGACCTCGGCCAAAACTGGACAGAACCCACCACACTAAGCCAAATAGACTCCTGGTTCAGCTACGCAGGAGGAATAGCCGTAGACAACGAACGAGTCTACGTGGTCTGGGAAAACTCCTCCTCCGAGGTAGAGATATATCTCCGCCGCAGTCTGGATGGAGGAGATTCGTGGTTGCCTGAGCAGCGATTGACGGAGAATGGAGCTCTGAGCAGGGGCCCTAGAATTTCCGTGGGGGGGGGGGTCGTGTGCATATGATATTTGGTGATGGCCGTAGCGGTGTCTATTCAATATATTATTGTTATAGTGATAACGACGGGGTTACATGGAGTGAATTAGACCTTCTTTCTGAAGTGGGAGGTCTATATGACAAGAATATGATAACAGACCAAGATAAAATTCATATTGTGTGGGATTCAGACAAAACGGGGGAGCATGAGATCTATTACAAGCGCAAGCCCGATTTTCCTATGGCGGAAGAGAGCATATCTTTCGTCCCTGGATGGAACTCTCTTGTCCTCCCCTGCGAGCCGCCCGTAGGGTATACCGCCTGTGATCTAGCAGCAGATATTGAGAGCGATACGAATTTGTTGGTATTGACCATCTGCAACTGGACCAATCGCCAGCTGTGGCAAGATTTTGTATACCGCAAAGGCAGTAGCGGCTATCCTCTTGTGAACGAGACAACAGGCATGGGGAACTATGCGCTTTCCAAGAACCAGTCCTACTTTGTGCACGTGAGTACCACGGGCTCAGACACAGTGTGGATACCTGGTTGGCCTATCTACACCTCTGCAACCTGCCCTGACTGGGATTTACACGGCGGCTGGAACGCCGTTGCCTTGCCTTACAACTCCACTGGTGTTGGCATGTTGCAAACCAGCACCGACGTTCTCGCACTGGACCCGCATATAATTGCCATAGCGGACTGGAACGAGACCACACAGAGTTGGATGCTGGACAACGGGACTGGCAATCCGTTCCCGCTGCGTTGGACTTCTACAGGGTTATTGGAGCCG
>DAOVJP010000034.1 GCA_030673205.1 Thermoplasmata archaeon | reverse complement strand
TGGAGTGAACCCCTTTCATCGGACTGTAAGATAAGTGACATTATTTAATTCCTCCGTTTTTTGCTCTTCCTTGAAGGGCAACGAATGAGAGATCGTTTGCTTCCTCTGTTGTTATCTTTTGTTGTTTTATCTGTTGTTCAAATTCTTGTGGTGTTAGGTATCCAAGTGCGCTGTGCATTCTTTTGGTGTTGTAGACGTCTTCTATGAATTGTTCTATGTTGTTCCAGGCGTCTTGGAATGTTTCGTATTCGTTCAAGTAAACTTCTTCGTATTTGAGTGTTTTGAAGAAGCTTTCTGCATAGGCGTTGTCGTATGGGTTTCCTTTACGGCTGTTAGATATCTGGATCCCGTGGTTACGTAGGCACTGGGTGAATCGGAAACTTGTGTACTGGGTTCCACGGTCCGAGTGGTGTAATAGGCCACTTAGATTTTCGTCTTGACGCTCATACAGCGCCATTTGTAGTGCGTCCAGTGCTGTGTCTGTGGCTAGGCTGTGACTGAGTGACCAGCCTATGCATTTTCGAGTAAAGACGTCCAGCTCTACTGCCAGGTAGACAAACTCTTTTCTGAGCTGGATGTATGTGAAGTCTGCTGCCCAGACCTGGTTAGGCCGCTCTATCTTCATTCCTCGGAGCAAGTTTGGATACACTGGATTATTGTGTTCGCTGTCCGTAGTTATCGGATGCCAGCGACGATGTTTGAACGTGAGGTTGTTCTCCTGCATCAGCCTGAGCACACGTTTATGATTCACATCATAACCCTGGCGATGCAACTGTCTAGTCACCCTTCGATAGCCATAGCCAGGAAACATGTGGATTATCTTGTGTATCTCTTCCACTATCGGCCTGTCCCGAATCGTTCGATTGTCCATGCCACCACGTTTAAGCCAACTATAATAACCGCTCTTGCTGACAGACAAAATCTCAGCAGCTCCTTTTACTGGCAATGGTGCTGGTGAACGCTGATTATCTAGTATCATTTTGTATCTCTCCTGTGTCGAGAACGCTGCTTCTCCTCGTCCAAACGATTGTTCAGTTTCTCCAAACTTTTTTTTAGAAACTCGTTCTCAGCATAGAGTTTGCCAACAGTTCGTTCCAATTCAGCAATCAGTGCTTCGTTCTTATATGGCAGTCCAGAACCAGAAAAAGCCTTTTCCGGGTTTTCTCTGTAGTCTTTACGCCATTTGAAGATCAGCTGAGGACATAGACCGTTCTCACGCGCAACCTGAGCAACAGGAATACCTGATTCAACCTGCGCCAAGATCGCCAACTTGAACTCTTTCGTATAAGTTGTCTTAGTTCTTGCCATGATTCACCTCCATGTTGGAGGAAGCTAAACTTCCTCCCACGTTTGAGGAATTGCATTCCTCAAACATCAAACTACTCGCTATTCTAACTGTCCACGAAAAAGGGTGCACTCCAAAGGATCTAAATGATCTAGTGGAGATAGATATCCTATCCGCCGAGGGGAGCGGCAGAAATATTCGGTATGTCCTCAAGGTAATGAAAAGGTAACGGTAGGGTAATGCAAGTAATGGAAAGGTAAGGAAACCCACATTTAAGGCGAGCAATATTGCGCAACACCATGGAACTCATCGCTCTATATCACCTTCGTTATCAGGTAATAATCCCCACTCAACGCGCATCAACGCCTCATCATCGGTATCTTGACACCATGTTCCTTCGCGGTCTCCACGGCCTTCTCGTATCCCGCGTCCACGTGGCGGAACACTCCGGTGGCTGGGTCGGTGGTGAGCACCCGTTCCAATCGCACATCGGCCTCCGCTGTCCCGTCGGCGACGATCACCATGCCCGCGTGGAGGCTGTACCCTATGCCCACGCCTCCTCCATGGTGGAAGGAGACCCAGGTGGCTCCGCTGGCGACGTTCGCCATGGCGTTCAACAACGGCCAATCGGCTATCGCGTCGCTCCCGTCCTTCATGCTCTCCGTCTCCCTGTTCGGGCTGGCCACGCTGCCGCAGTCCAAATGATCTCTCCCTATCACGATGGGGGCTTTAACGATTCCCTCGCGCACCAGGCGGTTGAACTCCTTCCCGGCCCTGGCCCGTTCGCCATAGCCGAGCCAGCATATCCTGCATGGAAGGCCCTGGAAGGCCACCTTTTCCCTCGCCAGCTTTATCCATCGTGCCAGCGCCTCGTCCTCGGGGAAGAGACGTAATATCGCATCGTCCGTGGCATAGATGTCCTCGGGGTCGCCGGACAGCGCGGCCCAGCGGAACGGTCCTTTTCCCTCGCAGAAGAGGGGGCGGATATACGCAGGAACGAAGCCGGGGAAGTCGAATGCGTTCTCAACGCCTACTTTCACGGCCTGGGCCCGTATGTTGTTGCCATAGTCGAATGTCACCGCCCCCATCTTCCGAAGCTCCAACATGCCTCGGACATGCTCCCCTATGCTTCGCATGGACTCTTTCTTGTAAGCCTCTGGATCGTTCTCCCGAAGGGCTAACGCCTCCTGGTAGCTCATGCTGTTGGGCACATAGCCGTTGAGCTCGTCGTGGGCGCTGGTCTGGTCCGTCAACACGTCCGGAACTATCCCTCGTCTGGCGAACTCGGGCACAACATCCGCCGCGTTGCCTAAAAGCCCGATGGATACCGCCCTGCCCTCTTCCTTGGCTTGGAGGGCAGTCTCTATTGCCTCGTCCAGATCCTTGAGCATCATATCACAGTATCGGCTGTCCAGTCGTCTCTTTATTCTCTGCTCGTCCACCTCTATATCGATGACCACGCCCTCGTTCATCGTGACGGCCAGGGGCTGCGCGCCTCCCATGCCGCCCATTCCCCCGGTGAGCACCAACTTCCCTTTCAACGTGCCCGCGAAATGCTGGCGGGCCAGCTCGGCCAGTGTCTCGTACGTCCCCTGCAATATACCCTGCGTGCCTATGTATATCCATGAGCCCGCGGTCATCTGCCCGTACATGATAAGCCCCTTCTTCTCCAGCTCCCTGAAATAATCCCAGTTGGCCCAGTTGGGCACCAGATTGGAGTTGGCAATGAGCACTCTGGGCGCGTCCTCGTGGGTCTTGATGATCCCGACAGGTTTTCCGCTCTGCACGAGAAGGGTCTCATCCGCTTCCAGTTCTTTGAGCGATCGTATTATGGCGTGGTACGATTCCCAGTTCCTGGCCGCCTTGCCCGTTCCTCCATACACTATGAGCTCTTCCGGATCCTCGGCCACCTCCGGGTCCAGGTTGTTCATGAGCATGCGCATGGCGGCCTCTATCTGCCAGTTCTTACAGACGAGCGTAGTTCCTTTCGGAGAGTGTATATCCTCCATCCTATCACCGGCGGAGGAATGGACGGTGGTGTTAAATGTTTTACTCCGCCCTTTTCTCTCATCCGTAGGGAACGGTCACGGAGGAGTAGAACACGGGACTGCCGTAGACATAGAGCTCCAGATTCAAGACCTGGCCCGCTTCAACGGGCATGACGATGCCTTCAAACCAGAAACCAGCAAGGGTGGTGTGGATATCGAGCTCTTGTGTGTTCCCGTCCCAATGTACGAGTAGCTGGAGTTCCCCTTCTACTACGCCCTGGGCGTGCGTTATTCGCCCATGCACGGTGACCGATGTCCCCCCGTTCAACCCCGCTTCTTCTATGATACGAACATCGCCTATCCGTACCCGCCCTATGGGGGATGGGGCGTTGGTCTCTATGCTCAAGGTCATCAAGATGGAGCCGACCACAAGCAGCACACCTATCTTCTTCCAGGCATCGAATTCCAGGCGCGAGTTGATGGAGGGGGTAGGAGGGAGGTTGGTGGAGAGATGCGGGATGAGGGGGGCAGTGGTGGGAGGGAGGACGGAGACGGTGGATGGGTGTGGGATGCGGGGAGAGGAGGAAGGAGGGAGAGCGGATACCATAGGGAGGACGGAGGGGCGCACAGGTGGGCTGGAGACAGGTGCCTCTCCATCGGAGTATAACTTCCTCCAATACAGCCATCCCACAAAAGCCAGGAGTGCCAGGCCGGTGATGAGATACAATCTGGTCGCGACCCCCTCTACATAGAACGGGTTGATCGGGGATGTGGAGTAGATGTTCAGATCCTCATACAATGTGGCGTCAAGAAGTATGTGTGTCCAGGCCCCTACAAGTCCGGAGAAGAATATCATCGTGGCCGGCCTCCTTCTTCCGTCCAGCAGGGACGATAACAGCGGTATCTTCCTCATCTTCTCCCGGAAAGGCAGGTGCAGCGTGACGAGCAGCGCCACTACCAGAGCTCCGATCCAGGTGTGCAGGAAGCCGTGCCCCACTATGCCCTGGGAAAAGGCTATCCACACCACGTCTATATCAGGGAGGGTCGCCCCAAGGAGTAGGGAGAACAGGTCCAACCGCCCTCTAGTGATGGGCGCCACCAGCCCCGGAACGCCCCAGTGGAAAGGATGGACAGGCATGTTGTGGACAATGACCTCCTCGGTCTTTACTCTTTCTCTGTGTGCCTATCCTCCAAAAAAGACTTAATATTGGATGGTCTATGTAGTGGTGGTGTGGAAGATGGAGTCTAGTGATGCCGCAAGAAATGCCTTGATGAGTGTATTGGAGGCCGCCCCAGGAGAACAGATCGTTATAGTGTGTGACGAGCATCTGCGAGATGTGGGTGACGCATTTGCATATGGCGCTGTGGATATGGGCCTATGGACGCGTCTGGTCATATTGAAGACGGAGAACATGGTGAGAAAGGACATCCCTGCCCACCTCTATGAGATATTCAACACCCAACGCCCGGACATTTTCATCAACCTGTTGAGGGGAAGTACGGAAGAGACCCCGTTCCGCATAAAGGTCACAAAGATGGAGACGAGGAGGAGGGTACGCCTCGGCCACTGTCCGGGGATAACCCTCGACATGTTAACCGAGGGCGCCTTGGCACTCACGATAGACCAGTACAAGAAGATGCAGGACTCCGCCGACCGACTGTTGATGCACCTCCAGAACGTGGACAGCGTACATGTGACCGCCCCCGGCGGCACCGACCTGACCATAGGTGTGAAGGACCGTCCGTTCTTCACAGACACAAAGGTGGATTGGCACAGCATGAAGTGGATGAACCTGCCCGTGGGAGAGGTTCTCTGCGGACCAGTGGAGGACGGGGCGAACGGCACCTTGGTCTGCGACATGGCCGTGGGTGGAATAGGCAAAATAGAATCACCGGTGAGCATCAAGATCGTCCGAGGTAAAGCGGAAGTGATCACTTCCGATGACAAGAAGGCCCTCAGCAGGATCCAAAAGGCAGTATCGATGGATGCATGGGCCATGCGTATGGGGGAGTTCGCATTTGGCATCAACCCGGGCGCCAGGATATCCGAGGAGTTCCTAGAGACGGAGAAGATACACAAGACATGCCATATCGCCCTTGGGAACAACGAGGACTTCCCCAACGGTAAGAACACCAGTGACAATCATATGGACTTCCTCTTCAAGTCACCCACTGTCAACCTTCGCTACGAAGACGGGAAAGAGTATCTGATAATGAAGGACGGAGAATTATTGTTGTAGGGCTGCCGGAAGACCGGTCTCGCCGTCCATAATCTTTTTATTCCCTCCCAACATATACTGGGCCGGATGGGAAAACAATGAGTTCGTCCTCTACAGCCAAGGCTAAGCATTCCTGCGTTCCGGGAATAGACATTGAAGAGGTTGGCATCATATATGGCAACGTTGGCACCGCGGCCTTCGAGGTCAGTGTCACCTCCACGCTTGAGAAGATGGCATATATACAGGTCAGACACGAGTCCTGCGGCTGGGTGCTGGGGCAGGCGGATTCCCTCACAAGGAAGACGAACCTCTCCATAGAGAAGGCCAAACGTCTCTCCACCGGAGAGAAGGTGGACTTTGAGGAGTTGATCACCGCCAGCATAAATGTCATAGGATATCGGGACAACCGAGGGCTGCTTCAGACCCCGCGCACGCCATTCCGGGCTGGAGAGAGCGTATACCAGGCATCCGACTCGCTGATAAAGGATGTGGTCGGGTTAGATGACGATGTCAAGAAGGGAGCATACATCGGGTTGTTGAACGGCCACGAGATACCGGTCTATCTGGACATCAACACCCTCGTCCAGAAACACGTCAGCGTGCTGGCGAAGACCGGTGGCGGGAAGAGCTATGTCACCGGGGACATAATAGAGGAGCTTCTGAAACACAAGGTCACCACGATGATACTCGACGCCCATGGCGAATACGCTACATTGACCAAGGCTGGAAAGAAGGCAACTGGCTCCGAGCGTTTCGGAGTGGAGCCAAAGGGATATGGGGACCAGGTGCTGCTCTTCTCCCCGAACCCTAAATTCAACCCCGGGTCCAAATCCCTCCAGTTCACGCTCAAGAACATGAGCGCCCGGGAACTATTGGAATTGGCCAACCTGAAGAACCCAAAGGCATATGTTTCCCCGTTGAGAAATGCCCTGGAGCTTTTACGCGCCAACAGGGACAACTACAGCCTCCGCGACATAATAAAGGTCTTGGAGGCGGACGAAGAAGCAAATGTGGCCACACTGGTGGGGGCGCTCGTGTATCTTCAGGATACGAACATATTCAGAGGCCAGGGCACCAAGATAAGTGAGCTCATAGAGGAGGGAAAGACCACCGTGATCGGCCTGAAGGGAACGCCACCAGACATCCAGCAGCTGGTCGTGGAGCGACTATCCTCTGCTCTATTCGAATTGAGAAAGAAGGGCAAGGTCCCGCCAATGATGCTCGTGGTGGAGGAGGCCCACAACTACTGCCCACAGCAGGGTCAAGTGGCTTCCTCGGCCATATTCAGGACCATAGCCAGTGAGGGAAGGAAGTTCGGCCTGGGGCTCACCATAATCACACAACGACCGGCGAAGGTGGACAAGAACGTTCTCAGCCAGTGCAATACCCAGATCATATTGAAGGTCACCACACCACACGATCTCAAGGCCATCACCTCCTCCTCCGAGGGGCTCAGCAGCGGCATGGAAGAGGAGATCCAGCGCCTCCCGATAGGCGTTGCCATAATAACCGGAGGAGGGTTGGGCATGCCTTTGTTCGTGGACGTGCGGCCGAGGGAGACCATGCACGGAGGAGAATCCGTCAAGGTGGTGTGATCCTATGAAGGAGCAGGCTCCCATAGAGGAAGAGCCAGCCAAGGAGATGGTCATAGAGATAACAGAGGAGAGGATGGGGAAATATCTCAACATAACAAAGATGGCCTTGGACAAGGTGAAGATCGCACCTCCGGAGCGTTCTGCGGGAAGAAGGATAGCAGAGGACTTCTTCAACATGGCCCGCTCGTACTACGAGGATTCCCTCCACTTTGTGGAGGAGGGAGATAGGGTGAACGCCTTTGCCTGCGTGAACTATGCCCATGGGTGGCTGGATGCAGGGGCGAGACTGGGTTTGTTCGACGTAGGTGGGGACGATGTGTTGTTCACGCTCAGCGAATAGACCCGAGAGGGGAAAAGAGATCGGCAGGCGCCTCCTCCACATGAGCGCACCTCTCTTTCTGATATATTATTTCCTCCCTGAGAACATGGGTGGAGTGGACAAGAGGATCATTCCCCTGCTCATGGTCACGTTGGTGGCCGTATTCGAGGCCGCCCGCGTCTCCCGGGGCAAACGGCTTCCTGGTCTCAGAGGATACGAGAGGCGGCGACCAGCCTCCTTCGCCTATGCCATCGTCGGCATCTCCCTCTGCTTCCTGTTAGTGCCTATGGATATCGCCCTGCCCGCCTTCTTCGGTCTGGCCTTCATCGATCCTTTCATATCGCTGGTACGTCATCGGGGCTTTCCCACCTATCCCATAGCCCCCATAGCCCTCTATGCCCTCATGACATCCCTCTGGTTCTTTTCAGTGACGAATATGTGGAAGGCGCTGGTGCTTGGCGTGACGGGTGCCATCGTGGCCGTTGCCTCGGAGAAACCCCAGAATAGATGGGTGGATGACGATTTTCTTATGCTGTTCATGCCTGCGTCCTTCTTGTACGCCATGGCATCCATTATGGGTCTGACATGGTAGGATGAATAGCCGAGGATATGGCTCGGTGGGTTGTTGGAGTGTTAGGTGAAGGCATTGTGAAGGGGGCGGCTGTGGTTGTTGGAGTATACTGGCTGGGTAGGAGGTGTGGGAGTGGCTGTTGGTAGGAGGTGTTGGTAGGAGGGGGATAGTTTACTGGCATGGCTTGTGGAACGCCTAGCCTTTCCATAATGAAAAACGAAGGACGCAACTATTATATTCCCCCAATCTATTTTACCTGTCTCCATGACCCGGATAAAAGTGATCAATGACGCCCCGGATATGATAACTATTTTCAGGGCGATAGATACCCATACGAAGAAGGCCGTTTTTAGGGAGGCTAGTGAAGAATGGGTCACGCCAAAGAACGTTGAAGAGAAGTATGGGAAGGAGGGTGTGGACGCCCTCAAATATTTCGAGAAGACCAAACTGGTGGATACCAAATGGCAGACCGAGGAAGGGGCCCAGGGCCCCCAAAAGGCCTACCACACGTTCTACACATCGGTGCACATCAGTATTCAGGTTCCGCTGTCAGAGATAACCGAGGTCATGTCCGTGGCTCTCATGCCCCAGAAGGAGTTCGACAAATGGGACAAGAAGATATTCGAGCTTGCGAAGGAAGACGGCGTTTATGTGGGTGAGGTATTGGAAAAACTGAAGCTCGAACAGGTGACTCTGAAGAGCCTTGTCAGACGATCCCCCCGGCTTATATATAGGGGCCATAGGATAGAAGTGTTCAAGGGATAATTGCAGAGATAGTGCAACCAAGAGGTGATATGTGTGGTTGATATAGATATATCCGAAATGGACCGTGGTTCATTGGCCATGTTGGCAGGCGTGGGCTTCATAGGCATAGTGATGTACTTCTATTTCTTCCTCACGGGGGAGGGCTATGAAGAAATATATCCAACCATGGTTATATTGATATTGTTCTCCTCTCTATCGGCTCTTTTCTACCTCTTCGAGGACTTGAACGCCATGTTCAATCTAGCCCTCTCCAGGGATGACCCAGACGAGTTCAGGACTAAGGTAAAGAGGGGCTCCAATTTCCTCGCAGGCATGCTTTTGATGGGCATGGTGGGAATGAACCTCGTAGTTTTCACGAACTATGATAGCGATATGGCCCTCAGGATGATCATCATAACCCTGCTCACCCTAGTGAGCGTGTTCCTCCTGCTGTACTCCATGTTCATGGCAGAGGACTAGTCCGAGGGAGGGCTTGGGCTCTTTGGAGGGATGAGATATCCCTTTCGCTTCCACAGAATATACAATGCTAGAGCTACTCCACCCACCAGTATCCCGCCTGCCGCCAACAGCACCGCTCCCATGCCTGTAGCTTCTGGAGAATCGTCCTCTTCCACATCCAGATATATGGTCGCTTTGTTGTTGTCTTCGTCCTTCTCTTCTT
>DAOVJP010000425.1 GCA_030673205.1 Thermoplasmata archaeon | reverse complement strand
GGGTGATGTTGTAGTATGTGCCATCGACCAGGGCGAATGGAATAGAGATGACGTGGACGCCCATGGCCAAGTTTCCTGTGAGATCTAGGGTGTGTGGGGAAGAGGGGTCCAGCTCTCCTACCGCTCTTTCCAGCACCAGGGATGCGGAGGATGCGTTCTCTCCGAACTCGTAGGTCACTGTGAAAGCCGTTCCCACAGGTGTGTTGGAGAGGGGCGAGGTGATGTTATTGTCCTCGGCCACGGTGTCTATGGTGATCTGATATGTGGTGTCGGCTAGCATGGTAGTGTTGACCATGTCCTCGGCTCCAGAGATGTTCAATGTGTATAGGCCATTCGGGGTGGATGTGTGTATGGTCATGTTCCCTTCCCACGTTCGATCGTCTGCCCATGCGCCTGTGAAGTTGTATGTGTCGTATGGGGAGGGCATTCCAATGGTGGTTGTGAGTGGGATCGTGGTGTCTATTGCCTCGGAGAAGGTCATGGAGATGTTCAGATCCCCAGAGCTCACCGGCGAGGAGGGGGTGAACACTAGGGATATCACGGCGGGAAGAACGGCATCCTCGTAATACTGGTAGGAGAGGGTGATGTTGTTGCCCACGTTGTCGAAGACAGTGAGGGTTATGACACCATCTCCTGTGTCTGCTCCCACCACGGTGTACTCGGTGTTCCACCATGCCGGGTTAGCATCGTCCGCTGGCGTGTCGCCAAAGGCGGTGGTGAACGATGCAATGTATAGGCCAGAGTCACTGTCGCCTGCGCTGCCGTTGAGGAAGAAGCTCTGTGCCAACGCACCCATGCCATTCCCATAGTACAAGCCCGTGGAGTTCACGTAGAGCCAGGGGCTGAGTTCCACCATCATCTCCGTTATTACTGTGGGGGCCATTGTGTCCCGCTGTACGTGAACTGTGATGATGGTGTTGTGGTTCACATTGTCATACAGGGTGATGTCAAAGGCGCCGGTATCCGTGTCCATGGCGTCGATGTCGTAGAGCTTGTATGTCGTCAAAGTGCTCTCTCCGACCTCTCCCCAGAATGCTGGGAACACTATCTCACGGAGACCACTGTCGCTTTCCAACAGGCCATTTATAGTGGCGTTGAGAGCCTGTGCGGTTGGCATCTTATCCCCATACCATAGGCCTGTGCCGTTCCAGTACAGCCATTGGCTGATCTCTTCCAATGTAAAGGAGGCGTAGGTGGGGGCCATGGTGTCCTGCTGGATAGGGAAGCTGATGGTGCGGGTATTGCCCACGTTATCCACTAGGACGATATCGAAGGCACCGGTCTGGGTGTTCGTGCCGTTTATGTCATATAGGGCCTGCCAGGGTCCGCTCGTGAGACATAATTCTCCTTCTCCCCAGAAGGCGGGGAAGGTGATATTCTGCACGCCGCTCTCATCTTCAAGGACCCATAGGAGGGATATGTCAAGGGCTTCGGATCCAGGTATGTTGTCGCCGTACCAGAGCGTGGCACCATCCCAGAATATGTAGTCGCTGGTCTCGGTGAAGTCATGGTCTGTATCTGGCGCGGTGTTGTCCTCTATGTATTGGTATTCTATGACAGCGGTGTTGCCCACGTT
>DAOVJP010000309.1 GCA_030673205.1 Thermoplasmata archaeon | reverse complement strand
TGCACAGGGAACAGAGTTACCCGAGGCCAGGGAGGGAACTCCCCGGGGAGAGGCAGCCCAGACTAGCATGGGAGGGACACCTATGACCCATACAGCACCTTCGACAGATGTTCCGGAGACCCCTGCCAAAGAGCCCGCCCCCATCTCTGACATGGAGCGGCTCGGAACTTTGAAGGAACTCCTCGACAGAGGATTGATAACGCAAGAGGAATACGATGAGAAGAAAGAGGATATCCTCAAAAGGCTATAGACTGACATGCAGGGAGAGTATACGATTAAGATCGGCGGGACAGAGATGTATGGATAGAATAGGCATCAACTGCACACATGTGTGAGATACTTTTATATACTAGAAATGTTTGACAAAAATAGAAACGGTCGGGGAGTCTATGAAGGTAGCAAAGATCACGGACGGCAGATTCGACGTAAGCCTCACTTCTAACAAGACCTGTACCATGAGAATTTTTCACAAAGAAGGCCAGATATGCATATCCATGTCAAGCGTCCTGTTGAATGACAAGGATACCTGGTACGAACTTCCTTTCGACGAGATACGCTCTGCGGAGATCGTGGACGACGAAACATTCAAACTCATATTTTCAACGGATGATTTCGAGGCTACTATCGAAGGGAGCCACCAACAACTCCGTGCGTTACGCCATCTGCTGCTCCCCATACTCGTATCGAACACGTAGACCTTTATACTTCTAAACCCCATGTCCTGTCCCTGTTCAGTTTCCTTTCCCTCCGGAGCTGTTCGCCCTGGTCTGCAGATGCATGGCTGGAACCTCTAACTATACTCTTTGCGGGTCAACGCCCATCTGCCCAGTGTGGCGTACAGCTCTAAGGGGGCTCATCTTCTCAGATCGAGACGCGTCGACTAGGGCCGCGTATGATGGCCAACTAGATCCTGTTCACAGGAACTGGTATTCCAACTCCCTCGTTATCTCCTGCGTGCCTGCGAGATCTCCATCCCAATCTTTGAGGACATGTTCATACCTGTTCTCCAAATGCTGTATGGTCTTTCTCATCCGCTGGTGTAGTATCTCTGTCCCCCTACCGTCCACTATCAAAGCCAGGAAGACATGCTTTCCATTCTCTATATTGATCTCCAGGCCCCCATATTGTAGCCGCTTCAGCGATTCCCCATCGTTCTCCTCCCCCCCTCCGAAAGAGTCCCGTATGAAGTTTTGGACCGCGGTGAGCATGCCGCCCAGTATATCCCTGTCTATCTGGGATTCCTGCCTCCCGGCATAACACATGAGGAGACCTGGGTTGTTGATGAGGAAGAGCTGCTGTACGGTGTAGAGCCGCCCAGGCTCCATCAACGTGTCCTTCTTCTTCTGTTTCGCCAGCACGCCGAAGCCATAAGCCAGGTAGAGGTATGCAAGCAAGTAGAAGCTGGCGAAGAAGTTCAGGAAAGCACTGGTCCCGAGCGCTATGGCGGTGGCGTTCATGAGATCCCCCAAAGTGAAGAGCATTATCGCAACGGTTATGGTGGTCCAGTATAACTCCAGTTTACCGCGGTGATATATCTGGGCCAATAGAAGAAGGGAGAGGAGCAGCAGGGTGTCCAGATAGGGATATATGAGGGCTATGGTCTTCTTCAATGTCGAGGAATAGAGCATGGAGTTCGATGTTGCGATCCCGATGGGGATCAACAGTGCGATGGCGATGCTGAAGACCACAAGAGTGGTGATGATGAAATTCCGTATCTCCAGATACTCCCCATATTTTATAACTGTCTTCCAGCAGGCGTAGATGGGGAGGGCATAACCGCATAGCCAGAGCAGATGGAGGAAATCCATGCTTCCCAACATGACCTGGAGCAATTCCGCCATGAAGAAGAGAGAGGTGAAGGCCAGGAAAGCGTTGGACAGGTTCCTGAACTCGTAGTCCCTGTAATTCTTCCTTGCCATCATGATGAAGAGCGAGGCGGATCCCAGGCCGACGAGGGACACGGCCGTTGTGTAGCCAGAGGCCAGGCTGTCGGGAAGAATGAGATGGAAGAATGAGATGAGCAACAACAATATGATGAATGGTCGGCGGGATGGCTGTTCCCCTCCATCATTCCACTGCTCGTTCATGTCCATTTCCAATGTCGGCAGAGGTATTAAACATTCCTGCTTGTGTGTGGGGAAGAGTGCTATCGCAACCCTCCATCGGTCACTTCCCTCGTCATTCGCCTCTCACTTCTTCCGACCCCCCCCCCTCTCGTCATTCACCTCTCACTTCCCCCGCCATTCCCACTCACCACCACCCCTCTCGTCATCCACCTCTCACTTCCCCCGCCATTCCCACTCACCACCACCCCCGCCCCCGTCCCATCACTTCTCCGACACTTCATCCCATAATCTCGCCAGGATATCTACCATGGCCTTCGTGTCCAGTTCGCAGTATCTCAACAGCCCCTCCTTGAGCTTGGCTTTCTCCGCCCCATCCTCCATGGCTATCATCTTCACATAGGCAGACTGCGCTTCCGTACCGTCGTGGACTCCTTCGAGCTGGTTGTAAGAGAG
>DAOVJP010000422.1 GCA_030673205.1 Thermoplasmata archaeon | reverse complement strand
TGGAAGAAGGCAGCAGTCATCGTTGCCATCCTGATCATAGCGGCGAGCCTTGGCGTTGTTGTCAAACAGGATGAAGAAGGAACGGGCCAACTGGGAGGAGGCGCTTCCCTGGCAGACTGGACATGCATCTTCTATTTCTGTGGGGATAACAACCTGGCCGATTACAACCAGATGCTCTTCAACCTTGAATGCCTGGAAAGAGTGGGCTCCACGGACAATGTCCATTTGATCTGCCTCCTGGACCGCAATGAAGGAAACGATACCCGCCTGTTGTACATAGAGCAGGGGGAGAGCATGGAATTCCAACTTTCCGAGGTCAACGACACATGGGGGGGCGAGTTGAACCTAGGCGACCCTCAGGTGCTGGTGGATTATACCAACTGGTGCGTGGACGAATACCCGGCCCACAACTACAACCTCATGCTGTCGAACCACGGCGGGGGATGGCGCGGGATATGCTGGGATGACGCCTCTGACGGGGACAACCTGGACCTGCAAGAGCTGACATGGGCTACGTCCCGGATAGCGAAACACATGGGAAAGAACATAAGCGTTCTGTCCACCGAGGCCTGTTTGGTGGGTATGGTGGAGTTCACATACTCCCTCTACGGCAGCGTGGACTATTTCTTGGGAGGGGAAACGTATGGATATGGGGGAGAGAACACCACGGAGGGGGGAATATTGGTGGGTAATTGGCAGTTCGAGAAGACCTGGGGCGCGCTCTCGGAGAACCCTAATATGACGGGCGAGGAGCTGGCGAAGCTCATGGTGGCCGATTTTCAAGAGTACGGACCCTGGAGGGCTCCATTGTTCATTCCAAAGCCCCAGTCAAGCGACTGCATGGCCGCCATCAGGGTAGCTAAGATACCGGAGGTGGTGAGGGCCACCGACGCGCTAGCCAGCTCATTGCAGTTCAGGACAAGGGACGGAGTAGGAAGGGAGCGGGTCACCGCCTCCATACTGAGCTCCGAGAGCTTCAGCGGGCAACTGGATTTCATAGGTCTGGGCAGCTATACCAACTATGACCTGTACAGTCTAGCAGAGCATTTTGGCACCACATTCATGACCGATGCCATCCAAAACGCGGTGAGCGATGTATTGGCGGGTGTTGAAGAGGCCGTTCTGGTGGAGACACATGGCGACAACAAGATGGAGGGAGACCACCCTGAAGCCCACGGCCTGGCCATATACTTCCCTCTGCGCTCCGACGAGTACAATGAGAAATATGAGGATACGGCCTTCGCCGAAGACACCGCATGGGATGAGTTCATACGGGCCTATTGGCGCCTGCCCGCCTAACCCTCCCGGTCTTTGAGCACGGATACCAGCGCAGGAACGAATGAATCTATGACTCCCTGGTCCACATGGGGCATGACGACTATCCGCAAACCCTCTGGCCATCGGGTGGTGGATACGAACCAGCCTTTCTCCATTAGTCTCTTCTTCACTCTCTTTGGCTCTGGTACGTCCAAAACGACTATGTTAACGATGGGTTCCATCACTGGCTCTATCCCCTCTTCAGCACATCTCTTCACGAGATAATGGGTGTTGGCCATACAGCCCCTCACTCTCTTCTCATATCCCT
>DAOVJP010000209.1 GCA_030673205.1 Thermoplasmata archaeon | reverse complement strand
TGCCCTCCGGAGCGGGTTATGTTGAGACCAAAACCATTGTGGGATATATCGTTCCCCCTCACACTGGCTCCCGTGCATTCATCGTAGAGAAGCAGCCCGGCCATCCCGTTCCGCTCAAAGGTGTTGTTGTACAGGCTGGTGTTGTTGGAATAGATCATCTCCACCCCGCCCAGCGTGTTGTTGTGCGCCTGGTTCCACCCTATGCTGTTGTTGTGCGAGTTGTCTATCACCATTCCCGCGCCCATCACATAGCTCAGCGTGTTGTTCTCCACCACATGCCCTCCTCCGCCCGATATGAACAGCGCAGCGTCCCCCCCATCCGCCATCTCGTTCCCCTGGATGGTGAAGTTATCGCACTGCTCCATTAACACGCCCCCTCTGAAATTATCCGTCAAAGAAGAGTCGATAAGGGTCACGATGGAGCAGATATTGAATTGAGCACCGGTAACGGAGTTCCCGCTGAAATTGCAGTTTTCCAGCGTAAGCCGTTCTGCTAGGTAACCCTTGAACCCGTAGTTGGAAGAGGTGGCGGAGACGCCCTGGAATTCGCAGGCGAAGGCCGCGTGGACATACACCCCTGCGAACTTGCCGTGGACCGTGGATATGTTGGTTATATACACGTTAGAGACGTTGATATCTATGATATAGTTCGGTATATAGTCCGGCCTTTGGACGCCCACCACCACTCCGCCCATGCTCTCCCCTATGAGGGAGATGCTTTTGTTGATGGCCAGCGCCTCCTCGTACACGCCATCATAGACGAATATCACATCATGCATACTGGCGGCATCCACTGCGTCCTGGATGGTCGAATAGTTCCCATCGCCCCCGCCCCCAACATAGAGCCACTGGCCGTGGGCCTCCTGCTGCGGAACGAACGGAATGAGAGCCAGGAGCAGCAACAGTATCACCAGCAGATGGAACGGGCGGGAGGAGCACATCAGCAGAGGAAGGAAAGAGAGGGTTATCAGGGTTTCGGCCCGACTACTTCCCTCAAGAGGTGTAGCCCATAGCATTTCCGAGCTCTATAGACCAAAGAGTTGACAGCCTCGGAAGGAGGCAACCCTTTTTACCTCCTAATGCATTATCCCCCTTGGATAGTGTTGGAATGACCAGCATAAGCATAAGGAACGCCATTTTGAATGGGGAGATGACCAACATACAGATAGAGGATCATCTCATCACCGAGATAGGCAAGGCAGGGGAAGCGGATCGCATCATCAACGCCCGCAAAAGGATCGTTATGCCGGGACTGGTCAACACCCACACCCACGCCGCAATGGCGCTGTTAAGAGGATATGCCGACGACATGGAACTCCAGCCCTGGCTGGAGAAGAAGATATGGCCCATGGAGAAACACCTCAAACCGGAACACAACTACTGGGGCACACGTCTCGCCTGCCTGGAGATGATAAAGTCGGGAACGGTAGCATTCAACGACATGTACATCAACATGGAGGAGGCGGCGAGGGCCGTGGACGACGCAGGGATCCGGGCCGTCATCGGCTACGGGTTCGTGGACATGTTCAACGAGGAGAAGCGCGAGGCGGAGATAAAGGGCACCAAGAAATTGGTGAAGCACATCAATGACATGAAGAGCCCTCGAATAAGGCCGTCTGTGGCCCCCCATGCCATATACACAGTATCCGATGAAGGGCTCCAGTGGTGTGCATCCTATGCCAGGGAGAACGAGCTCCTATTGCACATGCATGTATCGGAGACCGAAAAGGAGAACAACGACTGCATAGAGCAGAGGGATACAACCCCTGTATGCCATCTGGACGAACTGGGTTTCCTGGGACCGGACCTCATATCCGCCCATTCCGTATGGCTAGATGACGAGGAGATAGGGATATACGCGAAGAAAGGCGTCAAGGTGAGCTACAATCCGGTGTCCAACATGAAACTGGGGGTGGCCCGGGCCATGCCGTATGTGGACATGAGAAGGGTGGGGATGGAACCCACCTTGGGAACGGACGGCTGTGCCAGCAACAACAACCTGGACATGTTCGAGAGCATGAAGATCGCCGCCCTTCTACAGAAGTATAAGGCTCACCCGACCGTGCTGCCGCACCATGAGAACATACTCATGACCACTCTCTGGGGGGCGAAGGCACTGCGGCTGCCCACGGGGGAGGTAGCAGTGGGCAAGGAGGCCGATCTCATCCTTGTGGACACCCAGCGGGCGGACATGACCCCCCTACACAACCCCGGCTCGAATATTGTGTACTCGACCAACGGCTCCGCGGTATCCACAGTGATATGCCGTGGACGACTGTTGATGGAGGAGCGTAAAGTAAAGGGCGAGGATATAGTCCTCAAGAAGGCGGCCGAAGCCGCGTCGAGCCTGGCCAAGGCCGTGAGGGAAGAGGAAAGGTAACGGAAGAGGAAGGATGTGGGGTCGCGTATGAGGAGGCGCTATACTTTTGCGTTCTTCATCGTATCCTTGCAGGGACAGCTTCTTTTCTCTGGGATAGCAGGGATGACGGTCTTGAGGAGCCGTATCACATTGTCCTGGTTCTCCTGCATCACCCGGATCACCTCGTCGATGTTCACTGGCCTCTCCGCCCAAACATCATAGTCCGTTACCATGGCCAGTCCGCAGTAGCACAGCTCCTGCTCTATGGCCAGGTTTATCTCCGGCACCATGGTCATGCCGATGACATCGGCGAAACCCCTGAACATCCTGCTCTCCGCGCGGGTGGAGAAACGTGGGCCCTCAACACAGATATAAGTCCCATCCGGGGTGTGCTCTATCCCCAGATCTTTACATCCCAGGATAAAGGCATCACGCATCTCCGGACAGAATGGGTCGGCGGCGCCGGGATGGTATACCTCCGGTCCGTCGTGATACGTATAGTGTCTGGTCTTCGTATGGTCAATGAACTGGTCCAGTATGGATATGCTCCCCGGTTTGTATCTTTCCTGCAGGGAGCCCACTGCCGATATGGCTATGATACGGGTGGCGCCTGCATCTTTGAGAGCCTGCAGGTTTGCCCGGTATGGAACCTTGTGTGGGGGATATTGGTGTTCCATGCCGTGGCGTGGCAGCAGACAAACCTCTCTTCCCTCTACAGTCCCTTTGAAAAGCGGTCCGGAAGGCTTTCCATACGCGGTCTCCAGTTCTATCCTCTTTGGCTCTTCCAAAAGGGATTGTATACCATATCCTCCGATTATACCTATCATTCTCCCACCTTCTCCCAGTATATGTGGTTTTGACGATTCAGGCTCTTCAGCAATCCTTTCACCTCCATATCCTCCAGCACTCCCAAGAGGCGCAGGTCCTCTATCTCCAGGCTGTTAACGTCCTTGAGGCGGGCCATGATGTCGTTGAGTGTCACCTCTTCCTCACCCATGACCTTGCCCACCAGGGAGATCAGGTCCTCGTGGAAGTTCCATGGGAATATGACCCATTTCCAATCGATGGCCTGGGCGTAGAAATCCGGCTCGTATTTCGATCCATGGATGTGCTGGAGGGTGGCGGTCTTCACCTCCCCCACACCTTCCTTCTTCACGTATCCCAATACTTCGATCATGCTCTCCCCCGTGTCCGTTATATCGTCCACCAGGAGCAC
>DAOVJP010000464.1 GCA_030673205.1 Thermoplasmata archaeon | reverse complement strand
GAGATTGTTGAGGAGCAGAGGAAGGACGATTATTATCCCCAGCCAATTCCCTAGGTTGGTTATCATTCCAACAGCCAGGGGTTTTGTGCATTTGTTGGAGAACAGTTCTCGCGTAGAGGACATGTTCCTGAGGTCTTTGAAGTCGTTCACAGTAGGAGCGCGGATCTTCAACTCCACCAACCCCGCGACCCACCCTGCGCCCATGAACGTGAAGGATATGAAAGGGGCAGATAATACGGCAGAGATTATCGCCCAGGGGTGGGCCCGTGAGATGAGGGAACCTACCAGGGCGCCTAGGGAGGTTGCCACAGCCCACCATTTGAGTACGATGAACGTTTCTTCCACACCCGATTTTGCCATGCTCCAGATGAAAAGAGACACCAGCAGACCTACGAAGAGCCAGCGTATATGGCTCAACTGGATCTTGTTCTTCAGGGTGTTCATCTCCTCTATCCGCTCAGGGTTCGGCCTTCCCTCCTCTATCCTTCTTGCCAGATCATCTAGATGGTCCGCCCCCACGACGACGAGCACCCGCTTCTTTTGTGACATCTCCAGTATCTTGAGGGACATGTACTCGTTCCTTTCGTCCACAAGCACAGGCTTAGCGGACGGAGCTACCTCGAGGATCTGACCCAGCATGACGTGGGTCGCCCCTTTGTCACTTTTTACCTCGGACCTCTTCTCCGACCTCATCAACTCGCCCCGGTAATATCTAGCCAGAGCGCGTCTCTCCTTTCTGGGAACGCGTCTCCACGCCCGCTTCACCATCAGATCCACTGGCTGGTCAATATATCTGACCCCCAATCCCCTCTTATCGGCCTCCATCTTGGCTGCCACGATCAGGTCATGCGTCTCTTCCCCTTGAGCACGCAAACTAGTGTAAACATAAGAATAGATCATCTGGGTCACAAGGCTGAAGAAAGCCCCTCTCTGTTTGAGATAATCTGCCAGCGCCTTCTCCCCCATCTCCTCACTCTGGAATACGACCTCCTCCCTCTTCTCACAGAACTCCAAAGCCACTATGTCTGGCTTCCATCTCTCCATGGTCTTAGCCATATCTTCAGGGCTTATGCATCTATCCGCGACCAGCAAGACGTTGGAGCCCACGGTCTTCTCCGCCATGGAGGTGAATACCATCATCTGCCTAAAAAGCCAACGGTGCTGTAAAATCGGTCCGACACTGCCCTTTTCACCACGGCCACCACCGTTCTCATCTCCTCGGTCTCATGG
>DAOVJP010000270.1 GCA_030673205.1 Thermoplasmata archaeon | reverse complement strand
CCGATGTCTTCAACTACACCTATAATCAGGTATTCGAAAACATCTCCGTCGCCCCCTCATCCTTCTCGGGAAGGGTTTTCGCTGCCTCAACCAAAGTGCCCTCGGCAGCCGGCCCCCTTCGCTCCACCAATCTCCTTGCCAATCCCGCCAATGCTGGTTCCAGATTCACAGATGGGATATGGCGTTTCGGGACCCCTGTCTTTTCCGGCGGGAGTTTCGCAGGGGCGATCATAGTAGATGTGAACCACCTCCAGTTCATGCGTATCACCAACGATTTTGCATACGGCAATGAGGGCTATGCCTATCTCCAGGAGATCACCGGCGAAATAAGCGATCTGACACTCCAGGCCGGTTTCGCTGGGGCATGGGACAACTATGCTACAGACACAGGGGGCAATGTTATTCCTGAGGAGACTTACACCACCCTTCCCGACGGAATGGTCGTCCACTATGGGGATGTTATGACGAACGTACACCTCGGGTTAACCATAGCGCATCCTAACCATGGGTTCGTGGGCTTCATGG
The DNA here is from genome assembly GCA_030673205.1 of Thermoplasmata archaeon. Classification (GTDB taxonomy): domain Archaea; phylum Thermoplasmatota; class Thermoplasmata; order JAGHBH01; family JAGHBH01; genus DAOVJP01. The sequence continues at coordinate 2,343 of DAOVJP010000270.1, read as the reverse complement.
ACCCCACGGTGGTCGCCGGGGGAATTCCCTGTCTTGTCTATCTCGGGAGCAAACAGCACACCTATGAAACGGGCATCGGCAGATATTGGTACAAGGGGGTGGACAAATGGACCGCCTACGCCCCCGTCAACATCAGTTCAAAGGCCACCAACCTCAACGACCTGAGTATAGCCTGCAGCTCCCCTGTGGAAGAGTTCGCCGCCCCGGCCGTGGAGACGGAAGCCGCTCTCTTGCTACAGAGCCAGCAGATCAACACGACACTCTCCACCACCCTCGATGACGTGAACACGACACTCTCCACCACCCTCGATGACGTGAACACGACACTCTCCACCATCCTTGATGACGTGAACACAGCACTCTCCACCACCCAGGACAACGTGAACGCAACACTCTCCACCATCCTTGATAATGTGAACGCGACACTCTCCACCACCCAGAGCGATATGAACGCGACACTCTCCACCACCCTCAACGATATGAACGCGGCGCTCTCCACCACCCAGGGCGACGTGGAGACCAGCATCAGCGAAGAGGTCAATGCACTCCAAATAGGCATCTACGCCATCATAATACTCATAATCATCATCGACCTGATCCTCGCTTCTCTGCTGGCCGGGGCCATCACCAAACCTCTCAGGGAGATAACAGAGATAGCCGACAGGGTCAGCACAGGAGATATGGAAGCCCAGATATCCATAAAAGCCACAGGCGACGAAGTGGGCGACCTCGTACACTCCTTCGACCGGATGGTGAAAAGCTTAAAGATAGCAATGTCCATGTTGGAAAAGGGAGAGATGGAAGGGGCTGAACAGGAAACCTTGGAGCCAGAGGCACCGAAGGACTCGAACGACACATAGTCCTTCCCTCCTACCCATGGCTGCCCCCTCAGAGGTAACACACATCAAAGGAGAACTCTCGATGAAGGGCATTGAGGAACTGGAGCACATCATAAATGAAGAGGTAGGGCCCATCGGCACATTCGTACTCAGGCGCTGCCTTGCCGGGAGGTCTATCGAGACACTTACAGAGGGGGGTTTGAAAGCATTGATCCAACAGGTGGCGGATACCGCGGTCTTCGACAAACATAGGAAGGAGACGTTTGTGCGTAAGATACTGCTAGCGTTCAACGAACCTTATGAGTGAAGACCACACGAAGACAGAACCACCCGGTAGACGAGTGAAAAGGGATGGTTCGCTCTAAAAAGGGGTGTTGCTGCCGACCCAACATTCTATCGATCGGTTGACGAAGAAGGCCCGAGCCTCCTCCATTCTCTCCGAACTCGCTCCTTTTCTATCCCTGAAAGGATATTCCCTTCCGAGCATATCATATTTCGACGAGCCAAGATGGTGCAAGGATAGTATATTTATCTCTTTCTTGTCAATGCTGTGCATGAACTCGGCGGTTGCGGTCAGGTTCTCAAGTGAATCGTTGAAACCCGGGATCATGACCATCCGAAAGATCAGCCTGCACTCTCCTTCCGATGCGATCTTCCTGGCATTGTCGAGTATAAGCTCATTCGAAACCCCCGTTCCCCCCTTGTGCATATCGGGGTCCATGTGCTTGAGATCGAAAAAGAGCCAATCAAGATCGGGCAACACCTCCTGGTAGTGCTTCCATGGAGCGTATCCAGAGGTTTCCATTGCCGTGTGGATATAGGACTCGTAACATCTCCGGAGAACCGCCCCGGTGAACTCATGCTGGAACATTGGCTCTCCTCCAGAGAGGGTTATTCCGCCCCCAGTGCCCCAATACGCTCTATCCCTCTGTATCTTGTTCATGAGTTCCGCTACGGTGGTATAATGCCCTGCCACTCTCAGGGCGTTGTGATCGCATGCATCCACGCATTCAAGATCGCTGCACCGCTGGCACTGTTCCCTTTCGATGACGATCGGTCCTCCTTCCTGGCCTGCCTGGATCGCTTGGCTCTTACATGCATCCCTGCAGGCATAGTCCCCTATGCACTGGCTCTGAGAATACATCAACTCGCGGAAGGGATCGATCCCCTCTGGGTTGGAGCACCAGCCACAGCGAAGAGGACAGCCTTTCAAGAACACCAGGGTCCTGCATCCGGGGCCATCGTGGACCGAGAAACCCTGGATATCGAATATGAGCCCCCTTTTCTCCGACATCCATCTACTCCTTCCACACAAAATCTTCGCATGTTCTGGCAAGCAGATAGGGGTATGTATCGACTTTCTCCATACAAGTTCCGCTACTTTCTCCTAACCCGGTGCATTCTTTGCAGTATCTACATTTCAGAACCTGTTTAAAGCGTTCGCAACCCTCCTCTTCCGCCATAACAACGGGCTTGTTCATCTGACAGAATCCTTTGAACACGT
>DAOVJP010000237.1 GCA_030673205.1 Thermoplasmata archaeon | reverse complement strand
TGCTGGAGTTGGCTATGGACACGGGCGTGGATGAAGAGCGAAAGGAATATATGGGGATGGCGAAGGACTCCGCGAAGACGCTGATGACGATCATCAATGACATCCTGGATTTCTCAAAGATCGAGGCGAACAGACTGGACATGGAGAGCGTGGACTTTGACCTGATCTCTTTGGTGGAGAAGACCTGCACCCCCCTATCATTGGATGCCCATAAGAAAGGACTGGAGTTCATGTACGACATAGACCCAGGAGTTCGCTCTAATGTGGTGGGAGATCCCACGAGACTGAGGCAGACGATCACGAACCTGATCAGGAATGCTGTGAAGTTCACCGAAGAGGGGCATGTGCTGCTCAGAGTAGAGGAAGAGAGCACAGAAGGCGACGTTGTGAAGCTCCACTTCAGCGTCGAGGATACCGGCATCGGGATAATGGAGGGCAAGCTCTCCAAGATATTCGAAGAGTTCACCCAAGCGGATGGCTCCACAACCAGGAGGTTCGGGGGCACGGGCCTTGGCCTCACCATATCCCGACGTCTGGTAAAGATAATGGGTGGAGATATCTGGGTGGAGAGCCAGGAGGACATGGGAAGCACGTTTCACTTCACCGTTGTCATGGAGAGAGGAGCGGGGTGCGAGTCCATACGCTCTATAGGATCGCCGTGTATCTGGGGGCTTAGGGCGCTGGTGGTGGACGACAATGGGGTAAATCGTCTTATCTTGACTCGGATGCTTCGCTCATGGGGCATGGAACCCACGGCGGTAGAGGGGGGCATCGAGTGTCTGAAAGAACTGGAGCGGGTGAAGGATGCCGGAGAGAGATATGATTTCTTACTCGTGGACTCCCAGATGCCAGGAATGGATGGGTTTGAGCTGGTTCGTAGGCTCAAGGAGGAGGGGAGCACGGAGGATATGGTCACGATGATGCTCACCAGCAACGACCAAAAAGGAGATAGGGCTCGCTGTCGGGAGTTGGGCATCTCCTCATACCTCATCAAACCTATCTGTCCATCTGCATTGATGGATTCCATCATGGGATTATGGGATAGACAGGGAGGAGTAGATGACGCCAAGAAGGAAACGATGTCGGAGGAAGCGATCCGGGAGCAAGAGGATGAGGAGAAAGGGCTGCCGGCATTGAACATCCTGCTCGCAGAGGATAACGCCGTCAACAGAGCGCTGGCCATCATCCTTCTGGAAAAGGCAGGTCTCAATGTCTCACCAGCAAAGAATGGACTGGAGGCCCTAACGGCTTTCGAAGGTGGGAGTTTCGACCTGATACTGATGGATATCCAGATGCCTATCATAGACGGGTTGGAGGCTACGAAGAAGATAAGGGAGAGTGAATGGAAGAGAGGAGGTCACACACCCATAATAGCCCTCACCGCCCACGCCATGCAGGGTGACAGGGAAAGATTCCTCGAAGCAGGCATGGACGACTATCTGTCCAAGCCGCTGGATTTCGATCAGCTCTATGAGACCATAAGCAAATATGCGAACGGGAGGGAAGGAGAGGACGGCGAGGGGGAAGACAGCGTGGGAGAAGAGGGAGGAGGCGAGGGGGAAGACAGCGTGGGAGAAGAAAGCGATTCCTTCCTGGATGTGGATAATCTGAGATCCCGCGTGGGGGGCAACGAGGAGCTGGTCCACGAACTCCTTGGAATGTATGTGGATGAATCGAAAGGGCTCTTAGCAAAAACAGAAATCGCCGTCCACAACAATGATCCGGGGGAATTGAAAGCATCGGCCCACGCTCTGAAGGGCATGTCTGCTAGCATATCGGCGAAGAGTGTTCGGGAAACAGCATACGAGTTGGAGAAGATCGGCATGTCGAGCAACCTATCCAAGGCCGTTATCAAGCTCTCCACGCTTAAAAAGAGTCTTCAAAGGACGTTGATCACGATTAGCGAATATATGGTTGATTACAATGCAATGGGAGGGATGTCGACATGAGGATATTGGTAGCAGAAGATGACAGGGTCTCCCGTGCCCTTCTGGAGAGGCTGCTGCAAGGCAGAGGACACGACGTGGCCTCAACGGTCGATGGCAGGGAGGCGCTAGAGAGATACACGAAAGGCGATTTTGAGATGGTGATGTCCGATTGGATGATGCCTGTGATGGATGGGATCGAACTATGCACGGAGATAAGGAAGTTGAACGCCGCCTCCGGGCGACATTGCTACTTCATCATGGTGACGGCAAAGACCCAGAGGGAGGATATGATACATGCTCTGGAGCTAGGGGTGGACGATTTCATATCCAAACCGTATGACAAGGATATTCTCATGGCCAGAGTGGCCGTTGGAGAGAGAATGGTCGGGGAATTCCTGCCTATGCAGAGCCCATTGGACGATCCAATGGAAGCACTGAAGGAGGACCACCGAGCGCTCCTTTCCATAGCGAGCATGCTGGGCACCCTCCAGGATGAGTTGAAGAATGGCATTCCACTGGAGGTCATGGAGTGGTGCTGCTCCCCGGCGCTGCCGCTCACACTGGAGATACACCTGGAAAAGGAGGCCTGCTACATGGACAGGTTCCTGGACAGGGTCATCGAAGAGCAAGGGGAATGGTTCACAGCGATATCCGACTCGTCCTTCGACCAGGCCCAGAAGGAACACGAGGAGATGGAAGCTCTGGCAAAGGCACTTCCCGAGCGTTTTGCTATGTTCAGAGATAATAGGAAAAGGATGAAGGCCAAGATAGAGGAGGCAGCAAAGATGTTTGAGGCGCTGCCAGAGGCTAGCGAAGATTTCGAAGGGCTATTAAGATCGTTCCAGGCCCTCTATTCCACATACATGTCCTCTGTGGAGGAGGGCGTGGCCGTCCTGAAGAAGGACATGAGGAGGTGCGCTGAGTTGATGCGGATCCACATAGCGAGAGAGGAGACTGTGCTCTTTCCGTTCGCCCAGAAATATATTGGAGAGGAGGATAGGAAGGCCGTGCTTAAGGCCTTTGCAGGGGCGGATGTAGCGGCAGGGAGAGAGGAGCTTGTCAGGCAAGTCGAGGAGATAGAGGCTATGATGGCAGCCCTCCGTGGAGAAGGGCAGAAGGCCTCTGCATAGGGGTGAGGGTGAGAAGGGATGTGGGGAAGGAGGAGTGAGAATGTGAAGTGAGAAGAGAGGGATGGCTCTTCCAAGGCTTTCCAGGGTCTCCTTTGTGTTGGGTGTTTCCATCAGTTTATCGCTGATGATGAACCTGCTGTGGTCGTCTATGATCACAAGGAGCC
>DAOVJP010000161.1 GCA_030673205.1 Thermoplasmata archaeon | reverse complement strand
TGTTCAAGAAAAAAAGGGGTATCGCGAATACAGACCCTAGAATCTTTTTTCTTTTGGTAATATCTGCTGTTAAATAAGTAATTAAAAGCAAAACCAAGAGAAGAAGGATAAAGGTACGAAAGAATGTACCCAACACCTCGAATGAATCTGTATAAGCAAATTCGCTTCTTGCAAGAATGATCCAACTGCCAAGTAACCCTGCCATACTCGCCCAAAGCCAAAAAGCTACAAAACCATGTTTTTCCCTCAAGCCAAGCATTTTTTCAATTCCTTTCCCTTCTTGGGCATATTTCTGTTCCGAGAGAGTACGGAGTGGACCGGAATGGAGGAAGTCACCTTCCTCCAACTTCGAAACCTCCCGATGGTCGGTTTCAAAGAGGGGATTTGACTCGTGGGAACCTCGCTTTGCTCGGCTCCCCCTTTCAAACCCCTCCTATCGGGTCATAGATCTTGGAGGAAGCTGCGCTTCCTCCGACCTTTTGCTAGCGCAAAAGATGCGATTGGGTAATTGGTGGACCGTAAGGAACGCTGATGCGCTCCTTTTGTCCCCTTCCCCTGATGGGAAAGTGGACCGGAGGGGATTTGACTCGTGGGAACCTCGCTTCGCTCGGCTCCCCCTTTCAAACCCCTCCTATCGGGTCATAGATGCGATTGGGTAATTGGTGGACCGTAAGGAACGCTGACGCGCTCCTTTTGTCCCCTTCCCCTGATGGGAAAGTGGACCGGAGGGGATTTGAACCCCTGGCCTCCTGCTATTTTGTGGATCCGAATCCACGAAAGTGGTTCGAACTTGTTCGGACCCAATGCAAAGCAGGCGATCTACCAACTGATCTACCGGCCCATTGCGAGTGGAACGAGCGATGGGCTGGTAGAAAGGGGGAAGCCCGAAGGGATTCCTACAAATCTACCGGCCCACGAGGGAGCGGATGCAACTGAGTGGGACGTAGGCAAGCGGAATTGCAAAGCAATTCCAGCATGTCTACCGGCCCATTGCGAATGCGAGCGAACCTGTGCGACTGAACGGTGGAGGGGGAAACGGAGGAAGGGGGGCGAGGAACGGAGGAGAGGGAACGTAGGAGGAGGGGGGGACGGGGGAACGGAAGAGAGGAGGGAGACAGAAAAAACCCACCCCGTATTTATTCCTGCCGGAAGGAGTCGAGGCGCGCCTGGAAGCGGGTCTTCTCTCCGGGTATGGGGAGGGGATATTCTCCCGTGACGCAGCCCAGGCACAGATGGTCGTATGGGAGTTCTATCGCTTCCACCAGCTCATCCACCGTGATATATCTCAAACTGGTGGCGCCCAAGATCTCCCGTATCTCTTCCACGCTCCTTCCATTAGCTATGAAATATTTCCTGTGTTTTATGTCCACTCCGAAGTAGCAGGGGGCGATTATGGGGGGCGATCCTACGCGGATGTGCACCTCCTTCGCGCCGAACTTGAACAGGAGCTGGACTATCTGTCTCATGGTGGTGCCGCGCACTATGCTGTCATCCACCAGCACTATGCTCTTGTCCTCTATCACCGGACGTATGGGGTTGAGCTTGAGCTTGATGCTCATCTCCCTGGACAACTGAGAGGGCATGATGAAGGTGCGATCCACGTACCTGTTCTTCATCAGTCCCTCTGCATAGGGCACCCCGGATGCGTATGAATATCCGATGGCGTGAGCCCTTCCGGAGTCAGGCACCGGGACCACGAAATCAGCATCCACCGGGGCCGCTCGGGCCAGCGCCTTCCCTATCCGTCTCCTGACCTCATAGGCGAGTTTCGTGTCCAAGACGCTGTCCGCCCTGGCGAAGTAAACCCATTCGAACATGCAGTGTGCGGGGGATAGGGCCGCACCTCCAGGGCTGGATTTGAATATCTCAGCACCGACCTCTACGATCTCCCCGGGCATAACGTCCCGTATCACCTCCCCGTCCAATAGGTCCAGCGCTACGGATTCCGAAGAGACCATATGCCCATCGACGATCTTCCCCAACACAAGGGGTTTTATCCCGTATGGGTCTCTGACGCCATACACCTTGCCATTGTACATTATGACCATGGAATAGGAGCCCTTTATCTCCTTCATCACCGTGCGGATGCTGCGGATCATGTCGTGTGTGTCCGCAAGGTATCTGGCCAAGAGTCGTATGATTATCTCTGAATCGCCCGTGGTGGTGAATGCCCAGCCCTTGGTCTTGTAGTGGTCCCGTAGCTGTTGGGCGTTGACCAGGTCCCCGTTGTGCACCAGCGCAAGCTGTCCCTCTGCGGTGTCGACGAAGATCGGCTGGGCGTTCTCCAGGCTGGAACCGCCTGTTGTAGAGTATCGGACATGCCCTATGCCAACAGTTCCACGCAGATATTCCAGTATGGTGGGGTTGAACACCTGATGGACGAGCCCCATGTCCTTGTGGATCAATGTGTCATGGGCGTGCACGGCCATGCCTGCAGATTCCTGGCCCCTATGCTGCAACATCCTGAGAGCATTAAAAATTGTGTTCGAGACCTGGCTTTCGGCCGCAACGCCTACAACCCCACAGTGGTCTCGGAGCATGGGCCGTTAGTATCTATCTGTCTATTTAACCTTTGACCTCGAAAAGTGACACATGTCGAGCAAGACCTTCAATCAGAGACCGAAACGCTCTGTATGTCGTGATGCCTGCCAACAAGCGCTCTGGCCACCCGGAGGTTCCTGCCCTCTTTGCCTATGGCCCGTCCCTTGTTCTCCGTGGCGACCACCACCGTAGCATGGTTTATACTCCCCTTCACCGACAGATCGATGCGAATGGGGTCAAAGGTCCTGAATATGTTCATAAGGAACACTGAGGGGTCCGAGGAGAACTCCACCACCCTGAGCTTCCGTTTGAGCATCATCCTCAGTCTGTCTATGGTGGCTCCCTTCTTCCCTATGGCCTTGGTCGCCTGACCCTCGGAAACGACGAATATGAGGTGTTCGTCTATCTCCACACAGTCCTTCACCGGAACGTCGGTGGCCGACTCGAAGATGGAGATATACTGCATCAACTCCCCGGTTATGACTATGTCGCTCATCGACTAGACTTCCCTATGGAAATGATACCAGATTGCCCTTCATCCAATATGCCAAGTACCGATACTGCAAATGGTTTCCCACAGACAGTTCCCAACTCCACGTTCGTGCCTTTGAACACGTGGACCGGCGCCTTTCCGAACTCTTTTTCAGGGAAATTGGATGCGACTATCACCATCTTGAGCTTTCGTTTAGCCGAAGCTTTCTTGGTCTCTTTCACGCCCATGGTCACCTTTCCAGTGTTCAGAACGCCTTTGATCGCTTTGTTTATGTCTGCCATTATTTCACCTCCTTCTTAGGGGCGTATATCAGCTTCACTCCACCCGTACCAACAGTAACAGGCTGTCCGATAATACTATTCTCGGTCACGCCGTTCAACGAGTCATCCTCCCCTATTATCCCTGCGTCTAACAGGTGGGCGGTCGTTATCTCGAATGCGGCCCGTGCTAACACGCTGCTCTTCCTTCCGGATACACCATGTCTGCCTATTGCTCTCACATCCCCGTCGTTGGTCATTATGTCCGCCACCAGCATTATGTGCCTGAAGTCCACGGATAATCCCTGTTCGGAGAGCGTCTTTATGGCCTCGTTCATTACAGATCTCCTAGCGGCTTCCACGCCCAACACATCGGATATCTCCACTATGTTGTTGGTGGTGGTCCTCGTCGGGTCAACACCTGGTACCAAGAATACGTCCTTCATGTTGGAGCCCTGGGTATATATGACGTATTCGCCTCCGCTTTGTTCCTTCCTTATGATGGCACGCTCTATCCCCGAAACTCCTTTTACCCGCATGGAACGGACGATCTGAGATAGTATCTGGAGCTTCTTGTACGAGCTTTCCGCGATGCGCAGGGATATCACATCTTTTCCCTCCAACGTCTCGGCGCCCTTCGCTTTTCGGAGTTTGCTCGCGACATCCTCATATGTCACACGCCTCTTCTTCATCATCTTGTGGCTGAGTTTGACCCTCATCTCCATGTTCGTTATGTCAGTCTCCACCTTCGCTATGTCCAGAAGATAGGTGGCCTCTATGGTGGCAGCGATCTCTGCAACCTTCTCCCTAGTTTCTCGAACCCCCTCCATCAGATGGATCTCCATCATCGGGGTACTGGGAGAACGACGGGCGTCCACTATCTCTATGAGACGGGGAAGACCCAGGGTAACGTTTATCTCCGCCACTCCTGCATAGTGGAAGGTACGCATGGTCATCTGCGTACCTGGTTCGCCGATGGACTGTGCAGCCACGATCCCGCATGCCTCGTAGGGAGCTACCTTCCTCTCTTCTAGTAGATCGAGCACCCTCTGCACCACGGCTTCCACCTTCTTTCCCTTGATGCCGTATGTCTCAAATTTCTTAGCCAGATCCTTTATCAATATCCTAGGAAGGGTTCGTCCCTTCTTGTCCAGAACGGCCTTCACCTTTTCCTCGGCCGGGGTG